>CAZEUV010000123.1:0-8721 GCA_964515285.1 uncultured Maribacter sp.
ATATGGTTTTTTAGCATGATTTTATGTTTTTTGTCCTCCCCCCTAGCCCCCTCCGGAGGAAGGGGAATAGGTTCTGGATTAGTTTTTCTTATCTCGTTATTGAAACCTACTAGGTTTACCTCCTACGGCGGACAAGTGAAAACCTAGTAGGTCTTTATTCCTCCCTTAACCCATCTACAGGGTTTTTATTTGCAGCGTTTATCGCTTGCGAACCAACAGTTAACATCGCAACCAACAGCGCCACTAAACCTGCCCCCAAGAAATACCATAACCGCAACGGAATATGATACGCAAAACCTGAAAGCCAATTCTTAGCTAGTAGATAGGCCATGGGCAAACCTATCAATGCAGACAACAATACCAATTTTGCGAATTCACTAGAAAGCATAACCACTACCTGTGATGCACTTTGACCCAATACTTTTCTAATGCTAATTTCTTTGCCCCTTCGTTCGGCAGTGAAAGTTGCCAATCCGAACAAGCCCAAACAGGAAATTAGGATAGCTAGGCCTGCGAAATATTTGGATAGTGTGGCGACGCGCTGTTCCGAAGCATATAATTCTTGGTATTGATTATCTAAAAAGCGAAAATTAAAGGAAAGTCCTGGGTTAAATTCCGTGTACAACTTGGTCAAGTCAGCAATCGCCGTTTTTTCTGAACCAGTGGCTATCTTTACCATTAGTGTATTTACCCATTGCGTTTTACAGAGTAATGCCATAGGCATGATTTCGTCATATAGTGACTGAATATTAAAATCTTTGACCACACCTATAATCTCACTATCGTATCCTCGCATATTGATTATCGTACCAATTGGATTTTCTAATCCCATTAACCGTATTGCCGTTTCATTCAATATGACTTTTGATTGGTCATTCGGTTTTTCATTTACATATGAACGACCTTCTTTCATTTCAATACTCATGGTCTCGATAAAACTTGGTCCGACCTGGGCATGTTTAAATGTCAAATTTTTTGATTCTTCACTTTGACCTGGCCAAGTATGTCCCCAAGAGGAATTATTGAAATTGGTCATATTCCCTTGCATATAGGAAGCATTCAAAACACCGGGGATCTGTCTGGCTTCCACAAGAAAAACCTCCATATTATCAATGAGTCCGTCTTCCCGTTCAATAACAAGTACGTTGTCTTTTTCAATACCGAGATTTTTTGACTGTATAAATTCGAGTTGTTTGTAGATAATACTAACGGCCACTATCAATAAAATGGAAATGCTGAATTGGAAGATGACCAGACCTTTTCGAAGCAATAATTCGCCAAAAGAGGTGCTTGTTTTTCCTTTCAAAACCTTGACCGGATTGAATTTGGATAGGTATAACGCAGGATAGCTGCCAGAAATCAGACCTGTCAACAAAGTTATGCCAATAAGAGCCAGTATCATTTGCCATTCTATAGCAAAAGAAAGTTCTTTACCTGTCACACCGTTGAACCAAGGTAATAGTGACACCACCAATAGTATCGAACAAAGCAATGAAAAGATCGACAATACAATTGACTCCGTTAAGAATTGAAAAATCAATGATTTTCTACTTGCTCCTACTGCTTTTTTTACACCCACCTCTTTTAACCTTTTGGAAGCCTTCGCCGTGGACAAGTTCATAAAATTGATACACGCTATCGCCAAAACGAAAAATGCAATGAGCGAAAACAGAATCACATAGTTGATTCGCCCACCAACTTGTTTTCCGTTTTCAAAATTCCCTTTTAGATAGTTATCAGCATAATTAGTAAAGAAGACGGTCGCTTTGGCATTTTCATTTTTAGTGGTAATAAAATCCGCGATCTTTTTATTGAAACTATTGATGTCGACTCCGGGCTTCAATAAGGCGTACATCTGCGAACTATTACTTCCCCAATGAATATATTTTGGGTCGCGTAGTTCCATAAGTTTTTTATAGGGCAATACAAAATCGAACTTTTGAGAGGAATTGGAGGGCACTTCAAATATGCCCGAAACCGTGGAGACAAGTACGATTCCTTCTTCTCCGTTCTTGATAGTGATTGTTTTGCCGATCGGATCCACTGACGAACCGAAAAAGTTAGCGGCGAGGGTTTTGGAAATCGCTACCGAATTTGGGTCTTTTAAAATAGTATTCTTAGTACCCGAAAGTAATGGATAAGAAAATATCTTAAAATAATCTTCACTTGCCATAAAGCCCGTCGCCCGTAATTTCTTGTCTTTATTTTCAAGCATGGTACTGGTGTCAAGACCATAGACGGCTGCAGCCATTTCAACTTCTGGAACTTCTTGTTGTAATGCCGTGAGCATTAAACTGGAATTTGAAGTATGGGTAACAACTTCTCCTTGCCCATTGGGCACATGGCGCAGAACCTGAAATATACGTTTATCGTTTTCATGGAATTTATCCATTGCCATTTCGTCGGATACCCAGAGGTATATAAATAGTGCACAGGCCAGACCAGTTGAGAGTCCGACCAAATTGATTAGAAAACTACTCTTGTTATTTTTTATATTTCGTAAATAGAGTAAAATGTTGTGTTTTAACATGATTGTTCGTTTTTGTTCTCCCCCTAGCCCCCTCCGATGCTTCGGCTGCACTCAGCACAAGTGGAGCGGGGGACGGATTCTTGATTGATTTAATTCTTATTTCTTTTTAATCTTATGGTCATTCTACATTGCTTAAAAGTCCCCACCCCGACCCTCCCCTGAGGGGAGGGAGCGAAAGTTCTCTCCCTTCGGGGGGGAGCCTGCCTGCCGGTAGGCGGGTTAGAAGGGGACTTATTCATCCCTCAACGCCTCTACAGGGTTCGTGGTCGCTGCCTTAAAACTCTGCCAACTTACGGTCAGCAAGGCGATTGCCAGGGCGGTTACACCTGCCAGAGCAAATATCCACCAACTTATACTTGTTTTATAGGCAAAACCTTCCAGCCATTTTTGCATGGCATACCAAGAAATGGGCAAGGCGATTATAAAAGCCAATACTACCCATTTCAAAAAATCTTTATTGAGCATGGCCAATATTTCAGATACTTTGGCACCGTTTACTTTTCGGATGCCAATTTCTTTGGTTCTTTTGGCCATAGTATACGACGAAAGGGCAAAAAGGCCCATGCAGGAAAGCAATATCGCCAAGATGGAAAACCAAGTAATCAGCGTATTTATTTTTGTATATTCTTTGTATTGTTCATTGAGTTTAGCATCCGCAAAAAAATAGTCCGGTTCCAAACCTGAAAATGCCTTCTTCCATTTTTCTTGAAGTAGGTCAATAACTTGAAGACTTGCTCCTGGTTTTGTCTTAAGCGATAGGTAACTCCAGTCCGTATAGTTTCCCTGTTTGCTGAAGATGTGCGCCAAAGGCTGGATTTCCCTTTGTACCCCTTGATAGCTAAAGTCATCAACAACACCGACCAGTGTATACGGCATACCATCTGTCGGCGAACTCTCGTTCAACACCTGTCCGTTTGCCTCGGTCAGGCCCAATACGTCCATCGCTGTTTTGTTCAATATGATTGTTTTTTCATGGGATGTCGAACCTTTTTCAAACCCTGCACCACTCAACATATTAATACCAAATGTTTTAAAATAATTTACACCCACATAAGCTTTTCTAAGATAAATGTATTCCGCAGTTTTATTTTCCGCTGGGTAGAACACATTGTAGTTTTCTTGATATGTACCCGGAATGTTTCCTGAAAAACTAACGGATTCCACAAACGGACTAGCCTCTAATTCCAAGGCAATTCGTTTATAGTTTTGCGAAGCTATTTCCAAATCGGGAAATTGCCAACTGCTCAATTGGGTAACAATGACATTCTCGTTATCGAATTTTGGGTCTTTTTCGATCATGGTATTAATTTGCTTCCGAATTAAAAAAGTACCTGAAATCAATATAATAGCTATAACAAATTGAACAACGATCAAAGAATAACGGGAAGCGGAGGTTTTGTTGCCTGAAAACAAATTGCCGCGAAGGCTTTGGGTCAGTTTTCCCCGTGCCCAAAACAAAGAGGGAATCACACCTGACAGAATACCGACAACACCCCAAATCAAAAGAAGTACAAGTGGTAAGAACTTATTCTGATTAGGGTCAAAACGCAAATTGGTTTCGAACAATTCGTTAAATATGGGAAGGAGCAAAATCATCAGTAAGACACCAACGACCAAGGCAATAAAACTGACCATAAACGATTCGGTCATGATTTGACGGAACAGTATATTACGAGTGGCCCCATGCACTTTTTTTATACCGACTTCCTTAATTCTTGATAGGGCGTTGGTTATGGTAAGATTGATAAAGTTTACAATTGCAATACCCAGTATGCCCAAGGCAATCAAGGCCAAAATGATAATCAAGGTTTGATTTGATTTTTCAAAGGCATGATAATCTTGAAAAGCCAATAAAGTTAGTTCGGACTTACTTTCACCAATGGGAAGAAAATTTTCTTTTACAATATCTTGCAACTTACTCGTAATGTCTTCGGGTTTGGCACTATCGTGCAACTGCACATAGGTGATTGAAAAGGTATTGTACCAATCGTGTACTTCTTTAATCCACGGAGATATTTCCTCACCGGTCTCGTACGATGCAACAATGTCAAACTTAATCGAAGAGTTTTCAGGAATATCGACCACACCGTTTACTGTCAGAAAAACATCTTCAAACTTAACTTGGAGTTTTTTACCCTTGGCTGCTGCTTTTCCAAAATATTTTTCTGCGAACTCTTTACTTATTACAACACCGTATTTATTTTGGATGGCATTGTTCGCCTTGCCCTCTAAAAAAGGAAAAGAGAATACAGAGAAAAACCCTGAGTCGACATATTTAATGTTTTCTTCAAACGCTACATCTTTATAGCTTAAACGAAAGCCTTCCCAGTCAAAAATTCGTGTTCCGTTTTTAATTTCAGGAATTTCCTCCAATATTTTTGGCAATAGAGCACCTTTTGTCTCTTCAGACTCCCCTTCAAGAACCCTGTAGATATTGGTCAGGTTTTTATGAAAATGGTTGTAGGTGAGGTCATTGTAAACATAAAGGGTAAGCACCAAAAAAGAGGCTATGCCAATACCCAGCCCGATTACGTTAATTAAAAACGTGATTTTGTTCTTTTTTACATTTCTAAAGAAGATCTTAAAATTGTGTTTTAGCATGATTTTTCGTTTTTCGTCATCCCCCCTAACCTCTACGAGGGAGGGGGGGATGGATTTTTGAGTAATTCAATTTATCTCTCTTTTTTTTTGCCTACTAAATAGATCTTTACACCTTTCTAAAAAGTCCCCACCCCGACCCTCCCCTGAGGGGAGGGAGTATAAGTTCTCCCCCTCTGGGGGAGTTAGAGGGGGACTTATTCCTCCCTTAACCCATCTACAGGGTTTTTGTTCGCAGCATTTATCGCTTGTGATCCAACAGTTAACATCGCAACCAACAACGCCACTAAACCTGCCCCCAAGAAATACCATAACCGCAACGGAATATGATACGCAAAACCCGACAGCCAATTGTTCGTTAACAAATATGCAATAGGCAATGCAATGAGAATAGCCACTAAGACCAGTTTCGCAAATTCGCTGGAGAGCATCACCATTACCTGCGTAGTGGTCTGCCCCAATACTTTTCGTATGCTGATTTCCTTTCTTCTTCGTTCGGCCGTAAATGTTACCAGACCGAACAGCCCCAGACAGGAAATTAAAATAGCAAGACCCGCAAAATATTTTGACAGACTTGCTACCCGTTTTTCAGATTCATATAAAGTTTGATAGTTTTCATCCAAAAACTGAAAATCAAAGGGCATCCCTTTAATAAAATAGTCTTGATAAGCATTTTTTATGCGTTCCATGGTAGCTGCTTCATTACCAGGTTCCATTCGTATCATAATATTCGAGGCGAAATTGTTATTGTCAAGTTTCATAAAAACGGGCAACACTTTATTGTACATTTTATCTACATGAAAATCTTTGACCACCCCTATGATCTCACGATTCTCACCCCAAAGTGAAATGACCTTTCCGATGGGGTTTTTCATGCCCATCTGTTCTATGGCCGCTTCATTAAAAATAATCTTGTCGCTATCGGCCTTAAATTCCCTTGAGAACAAACGGCCCTCTTTAAGTTGTATCTGCATGGTCTCGATAAAATCATAGCCTCCTGATATTTGGGCAAAAAGTGCATCTTGATCTGTATCCTTACCGTGCCAATCGACTCCTGTTGTTGTTCCGAAATCAGCCATCATGGTGTGTCTAAAGTTCGAGGCGTTCACTACTCCGGGAGTGGCTTTCAGTATTTGTAAAAAAGTTTCTATTTGTTCCACGCTCATCCCTCCCGAATCATTGGTGCCATTCATATTGGCCTCCAGAACACCCGATGAAAACCAAATGATATGTTCTTTGTTAAAGCCAAGGTTTTTGCCCCTTATAAAATCCATCTGTTTGTACACGATCAAAACCGATACGATCAAAACCACAGAAGTCACAAATTGAAAAATCACCAACCCTTTTCTAACAAAATTCCCACCCATATTTTTGGTCAACTTCCCCTTTAATCCGTTGAGTACGGAAATACCGGATAAATACAATGCAGGATAAATTCCTGCAATAACCCCAGTAAATAAAGTAATCAAAAGCACCCCAACAAGAACATCAGTATTGAAATTCAAAATCAATTCTTTTCCTGAGATAGTGTTGAATTGGGGCAGCAGTAAGGCAACGATAATCAAGGCAAATGCCATTGAGATACAGGCGATTACAATTGATTCAATGGTAAATTGAACCATGAGGTTTTTTCGTTTTGCCCCAACAGATTTTTTAATCCCAATTTCTTTGATACGTGTTGAAGCTTTCGCAGTTGCCATATTGACGAAATTGACACAGGCAATAATCAATATCAAAAGTGCAATGATCGAAAATAAGCGAACGTATTGTATTCTACCCCCAGAAACCATCCCATTTTCATAATTGCCATACAAATAACGTTCACCATATACCTGCGCAAAATAGGTGTCGGGAAAATGCTCGTTCTTTGTCTTTAAAAAATCTTTGATCTTGGCATTAAAAGAGGCGAGTTCGGTGTTCGGTGTTAAAACGGCATAAGTCATCAAATCACTATTGTTCCATTCATTTAAATCTTCATTTTGTGCCATAAAAATCTCCATATTGAAAACCGCATCAAATTGTGTGGTCGAATTTTTAGGCAGTTCTTTAAAAATGCCCGAAACAGTATAGGTTCCACCATATTCATCATGAATCCATTCCACTGTTTTGCCCATGGCATCGGTAGTCTGAAATAATTTTATAGCCATTTCTTCGGAGATTACAACGCCATTGGTGTTTGTAAGGGCCTGATCGGGATTTCCATAGAGTAATGGATATGAAAAAATAGTAAAGTAATCTTTACTGGCAAATTGGTTATCCGCACTGAAGAATTGATCCCCACCGTCGGATAGTAGAAATTTCTCCCCCTCGAACCACGAATTATGAAGTACGGAAACCGTTTGTTCCACTTCAGGAAATTCATTGGCAAGTGCTTCCGCCAACGGACCTTGGGTAACCTCATCGGTTTCAATACCATTTGGTGTTGGCATATTTTGTAATATCTGAACCAGTCGGTCTCCTTTTTCGTGAAAACCGTCCATCTTCAGTTCGTCCAAAACCCAAATAGCGATAAAGAGGGTACAGGCCAAACCTATGGACATGCCCAAAACATTTATCAAAAAAGTACTTTTATGTCTTCTGATATTCCTGTAAAAAAGCAAAACGTTGTGCTTTAACATGACGTGTGTTTTTAAAATTTGAATTTAATCCTTGGATACTGATCCCGACCCAGAGGTTTTTGTATTTACTTTTTCGGGATTTCCTTTGTATGAAATATTTCCGGAACCGGAGACCCTAGCATCAATGGCTTTATTAACGGTTACCCGAATTTTCGAAGATCCGGATAAGACAATTTTTGCCGATTCGACCTCTAGTTCATAGGCATTTATAATTGATGAGCCAGAAGTGGTTACTTTAAGATCGCCCGAATTGCCCTTTAAGTTGATTCTGCTTGAACCTGAGGTGGTAATCGATAAGGTTTCTGAATCTAGAGCCAAATTCAGGTTTCGAGAGCCTGAGGTGCGGATCCTGAAATGATCTGTATCAAGCGTTGTTTTGCCAATAACCTTTCCCGATCCGGAAAGTCGAATATAATCGATACGCCCAACAGGTACGGTAATAAATACCTTCTCAGTGGGTCTTAGATTCATATTGTTAACGGACTTAATGATTAAATTACCGGCCTGCACTTTGGTTTCAACATACTCCAGAATGTTGTCCTCGCCCTCTAGCGTGATCTTACCTTCGTTGCCTTCGATTAATTCGACATTATAAAACCCGCTTACGGAAATACCGTCATAGTCATCAGTTGTTCTTTCGATCGTCACTACATTTCCGTTTCCTTTGATTTTTCTGCCTCGTTGGGCGTTCACAATGGTCATACATAGTAGTAGCAGACTTAGTGTTGTTATTTTTTTCATTTTTTCTGTTTTTAATAATTGTTTCTGAGGCCTATCTCGCAAGACCCCTCCCCGGCCCTCCACCTTCGGGAGGACTTATTCCGATCGCAAACTTTTTACGGGATTTTCCCTTGCCGCTTTTATCGCCTGATAACCCACCGTGAAAAGAGCTATAATCATTGCCGAAATTCCTGCTAGAGCAAAAATCCACCAAGAAATAGTTATTCTATATGCAAAATCTTCTAACCATTTACT
>CAZEUV010000124.1:0-3864 GCA_964515285.1 uncultured Maribacter sp.
TCAGATTCTGCCAACTCAATGTTCAGGGTGGCAATGAGTGTATCTACCTTTTGTTTGATAATGCTGAGTTCTCCTTCTTTTTTAAACACAATGGGCTCTGTCTTGATGGTTTTCTTTGAAGCCTCTTTACAGGAATGCATCCATAGAAAAATACATCCGAAGAACAGCACAGGTTTTAATAGCTTCATTTAATCAATTTTAACACCAATTGCTTCTTCTGTTTACTGCTTACTGTTCACTCCCTTACTAGGCCTGAACATAAAGTAAAGTCCGATCAAAACAAAGGGGATGCTCAGCCATTGGCCTATCGATAAAAGCTCCATTGATTCATCGAGTTCATTTTGTCGTTCTTTGACGAATTCTATAAAAAAGCGTACGCCCCAGAGTAGTACTAAAAACATTCCGAACAAGAACCCGGCCTTGTCTTTTTTATCTGTTTTCCAGTAGAAATAATAGAGTGCCAAAAAAATCAAAATATAGAAAAACCCTTCATACAACTGTGCCGGATGTTTGTAGGGTATCTTATCAAGATAGGCAGAAAATTGAGGATTGCTGACCATGGCATCATAGGCCGCATTCACCGTTTTTTCACCAGTTATCGATACTGCCTGTGAAGGTGTAATCGAATCGCGTACAAAACGGGTGGCGAAAATAAAAGATTCATCGGTTTCCTTACCGACTATCTCTGAGTTGAAAAAATTGCCAAGGCGTACACAAAACGCCCCAATAGCTACAGGAATTACGATGCGATCCAATATCCACAGTACTTTGAATTCAGGGTATTTGCGAACATACAGGAACATGCCGATAATAATACCGATTGCTGCTCCATGACTTGCCAAACCGGTAAACCCTGTAAATTCATAGCCGTCTATAAAACCAAGAAGACTACCACCGGCACTTTCACGAATGGGCAATAATATTTCTAAGAGATGTTCTTGGTAGTAGGCCCAGTCATAAAAAAAGACATGGCCTAAACGGGCACCCAACATAGTTGCCAAAACGGTGTATATAAAAAGGGAATCTAACTGCTCTACGGTCTTTTTTTCATTGGTAAAGATGCGTTTCATGATGAACCATCCTAAAGCAAAGGCAGTGATCCAGAGCAGGTTGTAATATTTGATCTGTAAGGGGCCAAGACTAAAAAGGGTCTCGTTGGGATTCCAAGTTATTCCTAAAAAAAACATAGTTATTATTTTGAGGCACTAAGATAAGGAAATGAGTTCAATAGGTAGGGTTTTGTTTTGTAAACAGTAGTCAATAATCAGTGGTCAGTGAACAGTAATCAGTGAACGGTAAGCAGTTACCTAATTGCTAACTCATTTCAAAGTTACGGCACCGGATCATACCCTTTTCCGCCCCAGGGGTTGCAGCTTAGAATACGTTTTGTCGCAAGCCATCCTCCTTTGAAGAGTCCGTGTTTTTTTAGAGCTTCCAAGGTGTATTGCGAGCAGGTGGGCGAGTAGCGACACGATGAGGGCGTATAAGGTGAGATGGCATACTGATAGAATCTTACCAAAAGGACAAAGGGCGCTATCAGAATCTTTTTCAATGTCATGCGAATTCGCTTCAGTAGTTGTTAAAATCTCCCTCCCTCGGAGGGGTTAGGGGAGGACTTTTTACCAGAGAGATTAGGGAAGTATTTAAGAAACACTAAAAGTAGTCCCTTCTTTCCCATCTTTCAACTGAATGCCCATGGCCGCCAATTGATCTCTTATTTTGTCAGAAGTGGCAAAATCTTTATTGTCTCGGGCTTCTTTTCGCAATTGGATCAATAGATCGACAACACCTGATAGTTTGTCACTATCATTATTGTCTGTGTTTTTGTTTTCCAATCCTAAAACATCAAACACAAAAGAATTCATCGTTGTTTTCAAAGTCGCTATATCTTCAGAGGTCAAACTTTCTTTACCCTCTTTGATGAGATTGATGTGTTTGACGGCATCAAAAAGCTGCGCTATTAAAATAGGTGTATTGAAATCATCGTTCATGGCATCATAGCACCGCTGTTTCCATTCATTGACCTTGAAATCAGAAGTTTTCCCCGCTTCCAGGGTCTTAAGTGCGTCAATGGCATCCATCAATTTATGAAAGCCTTTTTCCGATGCTAGAAGGGCGTCGTTACTCAAATCCAATATACTTGTATAATGCGCCTGCATCATAAAGAACCGAACGGGCGAAGGCGAAAATACCTTACTTAATATATCGTTTTCCCCAGAAAAAATCTCGCCGGGCAGAATATTGTTCCCCGTTGATTTCGCCATTTTTTTACCGTTCATGGTCAACATATTGGTATGTAACCAGTATTTGACGGGTGATTTTGCTGTGCTGGCTTCGGCCTGCGCGATTTCACATTCGTGGTGCGGAAACTTCAAATCCATTCCGCCACCATGTATATCAAAGGTATCTCCGAGATATTTTGTGCTCATAGCGGTACACTCTAAATGCCAACCGGGAAAACCATCGCCCCAAGGTGAGGGCCAACGCATAATATGCTGCGGCTCGGCTTTTTTCCAAAGTGCGAAATCTTGCGGATTCTTTTTCTCGTCTTGAGCGGTCAGTTGACGGGTATTGGTAATCATATCTTCCAATTTTCTTCCGCTTAACTTTCCGTATTCATTGGTTTCGTTAAATTTTATCACATCAAAATACACCGATCCGTTTATCTCGTAGGCATACCCTTTTGTAAGAATATCTTTGATGATCTCGATCTGTTCGATTATATGACCCGTTGCTGTTGGTTCAATACTGGGCGGTAAAAAGTTGAACTGTTGAAGAATATTGTGAAAATCTACCGTATAGCGCTGAACGACCTCCATAGGTTCTAATTGCTCTAAACGCGCTTTTTTGGCAATTTTATCCTCTCCGTCATCGGCATCGTCTACCAAATGGCCAGCATCGGTAATATTCCGTACATACCTGACCTTATAGCCCAAATGCTTTAAATATCGAAAAATCATATCGAAAGACATGAATGTACGGCAATTGCCCAAATGCACGTTGCTATATACCGTTGGTCCGCATACATACATGCCTATATGGCCTTCGTTAATTGGTTTGAAGACTTCTTTTTTGCCAGAAAGTGAATTGTAGACTTTTAGATGTTGGTTTTGGTACAACTGCATGTTATGTGCAAATGGTTAGAAGTTGGTATCTAGGTTGATATAGTCTAAAAACTCTCTGCGTACCGCTTCTTCTTTGAATTTACCACCATACTCAGCGGTAACGGTACTGCTTTCGATATCGCGAATACCCCTTGAATTTACACATAGGTGTTTGGCATCTATGACACAGGCAACATCATCGGTACCCAAAACTTTTTGTAGTTCTCTAACGATCTGAATGTTCAAGCGCTCTTGTACTTGTGGTCGCTTTGAAAAATAATCGACAATACGGTTCATTTTAGAAAGGCCCACTACGGTACCGTTTGAAACATAGGCTATATGAGCTCTACCAACGATTGGTAGTAGGTGGTGCTCGCACGTTGAATAGAGAGTGATATTCTTCTCGACCAGCATTTCACCGTACTTGTACTTGTTCTCAAAGGTCGATGATTTTGGTTTTAGTTCTGGTCTAAGGCCACCGAAGATCTCATTGACGAACATTTTGGCCACTCGATCGGGGGTGCCTTTTAAACTATCATCATCAAGGTCAAGCCCCAAAGTGAGCATAATCTCTCTTACGCTTTCTTTGATCCGTGTTATTTTTTCATCATCGTTGAGAACAAAGGCATCTTCGCGCAACGGGGTGTCTTCCGCTGCCGAAACATGATCGTTTCCCATTTCTTCGAAATGATTTTTCAATGTGCCGTCGATTTTCATGAGAATCTAACTTTTACTCACTAAGTGAGATTTGAAATGCTCC
>CAZEUV010000124.1:3964-8703 GCA_964515285.1 uncultured Maribacter sp.
ATTCACCTACTTATGCAACGCATTTACCTTGTTTTGGTAATAACCTTTTTTCTGGGAATCTCAGGCATTTTCGCTCAGGTTTCGGCAGATTGTGTCAATGCGGTTCCTATTTGTAACGATACGCCAGTAAATGGAGGCACCAATGGTTTTGGTATTGATGATTTCAACGGAGCGGAAAAAACGGGATGTCTTGAAAAAACGATTACAGGGGCTATTGAGTCTAATTCGGCCTGGTACCGTTTTCGTACAGGGGCATCAGGACAATTGGGCATCAATATAGGAACAAATGTTTCTGAGGATTGGGATTTTGCCCTCTATAAAACAAACAATTGCAATAGTTTGGGAGAACCCTTGCGGTGCAACTTTTTTGATAACAATGACCAAAATGCGTTTGTGGGTGTTGGGGAAGACCCTACCGGAGCAACGGAAAACATACAATATGAAGATTGGCTTCAAGTAGAGGCAGGGGAAGATTATTATTTGCTCATCAATAATTTCAGCAATAGTAATACGGGTTTTTCTATTCAGTTTTCGGGAAACATTTTTGTCACCAACCCTTTAGATGCTTTAGACTGTTCTATCATCAGTAATCTTTTGGGGCCACCGATTTCAAGCTGTGAAGGAACTACCATTACCCTGAATTCAACGACCAACAATGCCGTCACCTACAATTGGTTTTTAGATGTTGGCAACGGGTTTCAAACCGTAATCGGTCAGAACGGCCCTACTTTAGATGTTTCTACATCGGCATTCTATAGAGTTGAAGTGGTCATGCCCTCTAACAGTACCATTATCAGCGATGTACAAGTGGGTTTCTCTATTATGCCCCAAACTTTTCCGGTTTCTGATGATGTTTCCTGTTCTAAAACCGATGTCTATGATCTGTCTTTAAAGGACAATGAGGTTCTAGGTAACCAAAACCCCAATGAATTTGTTGTCACCTACCACGGTTCATTGACCGATGCCAATAGTGGGGATAATTCCCTCCAAAAACAATATATACAACAAACAGGTTCACAAACCCTGTTTATACGGGTGGCCTCGGCCGCAAACCCCAATTGCTATGATGCCTCACAACAGTTTACATTAACGAATTTACAAACACCGGTATTAGATTTTCCTTTAGAAATCAATCGCTGTGATGGGGGTTCAACTGTGGTTATCGGGGCAGAAACAGCAACTATCGATTATACATATCTTTGGGATTCTGGACAAACAACCCCCAACATAACAGTAACAGAAGAAGGCGTGTATTCGGTCACCGTTACACACACAAAGGCAGGGTTGAGTTGTTCGAGTTCAAGATCGGTCACCGTTGTGGTTTCAAGCCCTCCTATAATCGATGATATCGAAATCGAAGACCTGCAGAACAATAATTCAGTTACCATACTAACGAAAAAAGAAGGAGATTGGGAGTATCGAATTGATGGTAGTGAATTTCAAACACAGCGCACTTTCGAAAACGTATTGCCCGGTACGCATACCGTAACCGTTAACGACCCCCAAGGTTGTGGTTCGGTTTCAGAGCAGATCGTTGTTGTTGGTTTTCCGAAGTTTTTCACACCCAATGGTGACGATAACAATGACCAATGGCAAATTACAGGGGTTTCAAATTTGAAAAACCCAATTGTGTCGATTTACGATCGTTACGGAAAATTACTAAAGCAAATGAATTCCTCAAGTTTGGGGTGGAACGGTACCTATAACGGCAAAGTATTGCCATCATCTGATTATTGGTTTAAACTAACCTATATCGATACCAATGGCCAACGTGCTACCGCCAAGTATATTAATAACCATTTTTCACTAAAAAGGTGATTGTTTTCAATGAAGTAGTTCATCGATTAACGGTACAAAAATCTGATAAAATATACTAAATCGATAGCGGTTGAGTTATACTATAAGTAGTATGCTATTAGCCCCATCTTTTATGCGAATACTTATTTTTGTCGTTTGCTGTTTGTTTCTTTTTTCTATGGAGATAAATGCGCAGACCCCGAATTCTCCTGATTGTAGAACCGCCATACCCGTTTGTGCGGATGCTCCTATAGTATCTCAAGCTGATGGCAGCGGTGATATTGATGATTTTGACCCTGACGTAATTCGTCAAACCGGTTGTTTGGAGAAGGGCAGCATAAGTTCGGCTAATATTGAAAACAATACTTCTTGGTTTGTCTTCAGGGCCGGTACCGGGGGGCAGGTTGGTTTTGATCTTGAAGCATTGCCCATTGGTGGTGGTACGGGTACTCCAACCGCAGAATGGGATTTTGCCGTGTATGGCCCCGATGTTGATTGCGCCGATATCAGTAACGGTACAGCCCAGCCCATTCGTTGTAATTATGAAGTGAATGATACTGATTTTACGGGCATAGGGGTAAACCCTGCCAATGGCCAAGTGGGTGCACCATTTGTTAAGGGAAGTCAGAATACTTATGATGAGTGGTTGGATGTGCAACCCGGTGAAATTTACTATATTCTTATCAATAACTTCAATACCAATTTTGACGGTGATCCAGAACCTTTTATGTTGACCTTTACCGGAAGCTCGGTTCAAGCAGATCAAAACACCGCTTTAGACTGTACGTTAAGAGACGAATTCTTGGGTTTGGATATCGTTGCCTGTGAAGGTGATCCTGATATTCCACTTAGCGCATTGAACTCGCCTGCCGGAGCTGATATTGCCAATGTATTATGGACAGTTGATTACGACGATGATGGTACTATTGATGATACATTGACGGGCACAGGGCCTTTTGGTGCCGAGTATGTAGTGACCAGCCCGAATTCAGGTCGCTATTTTGCCGAAATAACAACCATTACCGGAACCCCACCGATCGTAGCCGATGTTGGGGGAATACTTATAACTTTCTATGGGGTGCCGATTTTGGATCGGGTCGAAATTGTGGACACCAACCTTTCGGCGGATCCCGATATGAACAATATCGAGATTTTTGTTGAAGGTAATAGCAGCTATGAATATGCCATTAACGGAGGCGAATTTCAAGATAATCCGGTATTCAATGACGTGCCACCGGGCATAAATACCGTAATAATAAACGATAAAAATGGTTGCGGTATTACCGAACCCATTGAATTTTTAGTGGTAGGCTACCCCAAATTCTTCACGCCCAATGGTGATGGAATGCATGAGACATGGAACATTTTGGGCATAGAGACCTTAGACAACCCCATGGTGTTTGTTTTTGATCGCTATGGTAAACTATTGATACAAATGGGTGTCAATGGCGGTTGGGACGGTACCTTCAACGGTAGGCAAATGCCCTCTTCAGATTATTGGTTCAGGTTCGAGTACGGTGAGCAAGAAAACGGAGCCGTTGTAGCCAAGACCCGTAAGACACATTTTACGTTGAAGCGATAGAAACGCCTTGACTTTTCTTCATTGATAATTGATACTATCAAAAGGAATATATTATCTTGAAATTGGATTGTTTTTTTTTATTTCGTCCAAGGGCCATCCTTTGAGACATTGACAAATGATTTACCATCAAAGCGAGAGAGTCCGTTCAGGCCTCCAAACCATAGGCGTTCTTCTTTATCTTGAAAAATACTCATTATAACATGGCTTTGAAGCCCATCTTTTTCATTAAAATTCGCGAATGATCTTCCATCGTATCGGTACACCCCAAAACCTTTAGAGGTGAACCAAATGTTGTCTAAATGATCTTGATAAACATCATCGATCTCTTTGCCTTTTAATCCATTTTGTTCACTAACATTGGTGAATGATTTTCCATCAAACTTACAAAGACCATTGTGCGTAGTTGCAAACCACATATTTCCGTTCTTATCTTCTAAAATACTATTTACATTATTATTGCACAAACCATCTTTCTCTGAAATATTCGATAAAGATGTTCCATCATAGATATAGGCACCTCCATTAGTGCCAAACCACATCTTTCCTTTACTGTCTTCCATAATAGAATGAACTATCTTGGTACTTGTAACACCTCTAGTATTATCTGGAATGGCTTCTGGAATGGCAAAAGGAGTAAACTTCTCTTGATTAAAATAACACACTCCTTGCAAAGTACCTATCCATACTATTCCATTCTGGTCAATTGACATGCTCCAAACATCATTATTTATTAAGCCATCCTTTTCAGAATAGTTGGTTATTGACTCGCCATCGAATTTGCTGATACCACTACCATGACCAAACCATATATTACCATCTTTATCTTCTGCTATGTCTTTTATTGTAACCCCTTGACCAATTTGTTTTTCAATAGCGTCTAAGTGATAAAGTGATGTGCCATCGTAACGGTACGCTCCACCTTCGTTACCGAACCAAAGGTTTCCCTTTTTGTCTTGAAATATTTTGCGTACAACCCTACTTATCTGTTCGTTACTATTAGGTGTTAGAAACGGTATACCATATTCTTGGTTGTTTGGTTGATTTCTTTTTTTTGTTGAATCAATAGGTATTGTATTTGATTTAATAGTGCTATTCTGTTGTGCATTTGTTTTATTTTGTCCATTGCATGAAATGATGAACACTGAAAATAGTAGAACTAAATAGCTAAGTGTATTAGTTTGATACAATCTTTTTTCTATCATTTCTACCATATTTCTAATAATAAGTTTTTCCTGATATTGGGTGCTCAGCACCTGTGTTGAGGTCACCAATAGGCGATAAACCTTTGTTGGTGAACAGTTTTCAAAATTAGTTAACTGAACTGGCAAATACAAAGAGATCTTTGTGGTGCGCTGCTATC
>CAZEUV010000125.1:0-6720 GCA_964515285.1 uncultured Maribacter sp.
TGACAAAGCAAAAGATGCTGTCGAAGAAGTTAAGGACAAGGTGAAAAACTAATTTATACCTGCTTTACAAATTAAGAACCCTGACGTTTTCGTCAGGGTTTTTTTATATACAAATGAATTATTATATGCCATTTCTGTAAAACACTAAACAAAAGTAGATGAAAAAAATAGTACTCCTTTTCATGATGATATTACCTCTTTTTAGTTACTGTCAATTGTCTAGTTCTTTAACTAAAATGACAACGGACAAGAACCCAGATTATATCGAATATGAACCATTATTTTATCAAGCAACAGAACACATTTTCGAGAATCCCGTTGATTTCAAGTCTACTGAATACGTAAGTGCCTGCAAAATAGTGGACTTTTGGAAGGATAAAGATACTGGGATAAACGTTCCCATTTTTGGTAATTTTCACAAGAAACTAACTCCAAAAAGTAATCTTCGGTATTTCTATATGATTGCAATAACCAATTATATTCTAAGTGAAAAAATAAATAATAATAGAATACTTAAGTGTGTTAAAATAGACGGACAAAAGTATAGCGGACAAGATGATGTGAAGGAAGTTCAATTAGAGGGAGCCAAAATTTTCTTAGAGTATGTCGCAAATGACAAAAATGGGCTACCCCTCAATAAAGAAGCAAAGAAATTTTTAAAGGCCTACAAAAAAGGGGAATTGGAAGGTTCTTTTTTCTAATATAAAAATTTCTTGAAACCGACCTTGCCTGTCGGCAGGCAGGCAAGGTATCCCCGAGGTAGAGCCTAGAGGAGTTCTTTTCAATTAAATACTGGTCAAAAGCAAGTTTATGGAACACAAGTCACATACAATTTTGAAACTGGACAAGCATATCCGAAAAAATTAATAGACAGCATGACTGTAAACATAAGACGCAAAACCATTGGACTTGACCCAATCAAAGTCTATCTAAACGAAATGTCTAAAATGCACTTTCAGATGAAAAAAGGAATAACTGAGTCTAGATTATATAAAACAGACTAAAACCAGAAGGTAACAAAGAACTACAGCAAAAAACAACCCCGATTTAAAAAAATAATGAAACAAAGAATAGCACATATTGCCTTGGTAGTTAAAGAATATGATGAAGCAATCGAATTTTATACGAAAAAATTAGATTTCACACTTCTTGAAGATACTAAAATTGATGAAGAAAAAAGATGGGTTGTGATTGCTCCTCCAGGAGCAAAAGAATGTTGTTTATTACTTGCAAGAGCGGCAAATGAAGAGCAATCAAAAAGTATTGGAAATCAAACAGGTGGTAGGGTTTTTCTTTTTCTTTTCACGGATGATTTTTGGAGGGATTATAATAAAATGGTTGAAAGGAACATTAATTTTGTTAGACCTCCAACAGAATATAAATATGGAAGAGTTGCAGTATTTGAAGATTTATATGGAAACCTTTGGGATCTGTTGGAGCCAAACGAAAATAACAAAGGACTGATAAAAGAATAAAAAGCAGGTAACAAAAAATTGAACTATACGTAATTGCTTGTTCTCACCTACGCAACTACGCATAGCCGAAACTCTTGTCACTTTCCCTTTTTTAATTTCGAGGCAGGCAAGCCTTGAAGAATCAAACCCTCAATGAGGGATTCAAAACCGATACCCCAGCCCTAAAATAAGGTTTGCGCCCGGGGCGGTTATGCCCGAAGAATACGATCGATACCGCTGATCTGTTATATTTTCAAGACTTAAGGTAGCCTTTAAAGCATTTGATATTGTATACTGCGAGCGTAAATTCAAAGTGTGCCAAGAAGGTGAATACGGATTTCCGTCAGGGTCAATGGTATAGATGTAACTCTTACTTTGTTCTGACGGAGCCAAATCTTTATAAGCGATTTTTGCGTTGTAGTTCAAAAATAGATCTGCTCGTAATCGTTGGTTTTTCCATATCAAGTGAAAATCACCGAAGGTTGGTGCAACATGCCTTCCGGGTGAATCGGTGCCATCGGCCTCCTCTTCAATACCTTCTGTGATGGTAAGGTTAGAAGTTACGGATAGATTCTCTGAAAAAAACGCTTCGAACCCAAATTCAAATCCGTATACATATGCCTTTGCGGCATTTTGTATCGCCTGCACCTTGCTCAACTCTCCCCTATATAGAATTTCCGATTGTCCATTGAACTGAAAATCCCTGCGCACGAGGGCATCTACCAAATAGGTGTAGAAGGCCGCTCCTTTGAGAACAACCTTGTCATTGAAATTCTTTTGCGTCCCAAGTTCCATATTATAGGCATATTCAGGTTCTAAATCAAGATTTGGCACCACTACCGCGCCGGGTTCAGAATCGAATATTTTTCCAATATCATCAATATTGGGTGCTCTAAAGCCAGTAGAGCCGTTCAAGGTAATTTGTAGATCGGCTTTCGGAAACCAGCTAAAGCCAATGCTTCCAGTCAAGGCGCCATTGTTCAATTTAGCATCATCAAAGGGAAACGGATAAAAGGTCTTGTCAAAAACGGCATCAATCCAAACATGGCTGTACCGCAAGCCCGAAAGCATTGTGAAATTTGGCTTTGCCTTATATTCGCCATTGATATAGCCTGCAACGGTCTGCCATGTAGCCCCGTCAGGGTATCGTGAAGCGGCATTCGACCCTGTATTTGTCACAATATCTTTTTGGCTTCCGAAGGATCCTACTTTATTGAAAATGTACTCGGTACCGTAATACAATCTCAAGTTGCCGATTTTTTTATTCTCAAAATCGATATTGATCGAAATGGCATCTACCTTTTCTTTTGTGGTGTTTCTAACAATACTCTGAAAATCACGGTCATTTCTACTTTCTTCAAAATGTTGGTAGGCCGTGGTGATCTTCAATCCGTCATAGAAAATTCCATTTCCTTTTTTATTGATCTGAAGGTTGCCCATAAACCATTTTTGCGGGCCGTAAAACCACTCAGAAGAACGCAACCTCGTATCGTCTCTATTGGGCCGTATCAATCGGTCATATCTTGAATAATCAGAGGTTTTTGAGTAATGAAGCCCTAGGTCATACCGCCAATCGTTATTTGGCCTGTACACTATTTTTTGCATCAAACTTAATTGATCGTAAGCGGTCGGAATTTGTTTTCGGGGATTCTCATTTACAACCAATTCGTCTTGCCCATCACTTCGTGCCACGATAAAATTGTTTCTTAAATAGGAATCAGGGCCATTTCTCCCCATCACTAAATCACCGTAGCTATTGTAGGAAGCACTGGTCAAAAATGCCCATTTCTTTTTTCCGAGATTGAGATCAAAATGAAAGGTGTTCTCGGTATTGGCCGAAGCAAATCGGTAATTGGTATTTCCAGAAAATGAAAGGCTGTCCGTATTTGAAAACTGGGCTTCTTTTGTGTAAAAATTCATCACGCCCCCAATGGCATCACTACCATAGATAACAGATCCAGGGCCAAAAATAACCTCGGTGTTCTTGATCGAGTATGGGTCTATCGAAATCACGTTCTGAATATTCCCTCCCCTAAAAATGGCATTGTTCATACGAACACCATCAACAGAAAGCAATAAACGATTGGTCGCAAAACCCCGGATCATGGGGCTGCCACCGCCCAATTGGCTTTTCTGAACAAAGACCTTTCCACTGTTTTGTAATAGGTCGGCCGCCGTTTGGGGGTTGGTAAAAGCAATCTCTCTAGCATCAATAGAAGCTATTTTATTGGGAATGTCTTTCTTTTGCTGTTCCCATTTAGAGACCGACATGACCACCTCGTCTAATTGCTCGGCCCTCAAGACAAGGTATACCCTGCCTTTATGCCTTAAGATCTGTGATTTGGAAGATTTATGTATTTCGTAACTAATATGCTTGAAGGTAATACGTTCATTTCTATCAAAGATCGACAGGTCGCATTTGCCGTCAAAATCGGAAAGCGCGGTCTTTGACCGATCTAAATTATACACAGCTACATTGAGGATCGGCTCTCTGGTATCGATATCCAATAAGGTAATCTCCTGACCGGAAATACTCTGGAAAAACAAGAAAAACACGACCAATAGAACCTTGTACATACTAGCTGAAAACTTCGTTTAAAATGGCGAGGGACTTTGGCTTTCGAAATCCCTGTAAATGTAATTCAAAGTAAAGGACAAGGGACTGTAGGAGTTCTTGTCTGTTCACTTTGTTCATTTTGATGGTATGTACCTCATCAAAATTTATGCCCAACACCAATTTAAAATAATTAAGATTTTCACCTGTCAAAATCGGGTTTAACGATGGGGTGTTGGTGAACTCTCCTTCCACTAGATCAAAACAAGCAGCATCTCTATTCTTCACATCAGGGTAAAAGCCAAAATACTTCGTCAACGACAACAAAAAATACAGATGAAAATTAGAAATTTCACCATGGGTATCAAGCCATTGCAACGAGGCTTCTAAAAACTCGAAAAGCTCTTCATTACGTTCTTCTTCACCAATACTATTGCCCAACATCTCGGCCAAAAACATGGTTATCGCATTTTTAGCGATATCTGTATGCAAGGTTTGGTAGTGGTAATTGACCTTAACTTCACGTATACGCTCTAAAGTGCCTTTGTTCTTGTGAACGGCAACGATCTCTAATTGCGTCAACGGCTGAAAATAAGCCGTTTTCAACTTTCCTTTTTTTGAGGCAAGAACTCCTTTCAACAAATAAGATTTTAACCCATCAGAGGCTGTAAAAACCTTGACGATGAGACTGGTGTCTCCATATTTTAACGAGGTAAGAACTATGGCTTTGGTGGTTACTTGCATCTATTGCGGTTCGATTGGTGCAAAGATAGAAGTTTAGAAGAGAGTATGCGGTTATTGGTTTTTGGCTACAATACAAAAAAACCACAAAACAAAAGTGCGGACTGTTCTAGAACAGTCCGCACTTTAAAAATCAAATATCGTAATTCTACCTTCGTATTTTATATCACTCCTTGGGCCAACATGGCATCGGCAACTTTTACAAAGCCAGCGATATTCGCTCCTTTTACGTAGTTGCAATACCCATCTTTCTCTTTGCCGTACTGCAAACAAGAATCGTGAATGTCTGTCATAATCGTCTTCAATTTTTCATCTACCTCTTCACGTGTCCAACTGATACGCAATGAATTTTGCGACATTTCAAGCCCTGAGGTAGCTACACCACCGGCATTTGAGGCTTTGCCAGGTGCGAACAGTATTTTTGCTTTTTCGAACTCGTGGATCGCTGCGGGCGTAGAAGGCATATTGGCACCTTCGGCAACGCAAATACATTTGTTCTTCATCAATTTTTTAGCATCCTTTCCGTCAAGTTCATTTTGGGTGGCGCAGGGCAGCGCAATATCGCATTTTACTTCCCATGGGTTGCCTCCCTTGATGAATTTTGCGGATTTATATTTTTTAGCAAACTCTGAAATACGACCTCTTTTATTGTTTTTAAGATCCATTACAAAGGCTAGTTTTTTCTTATCAATACCATCCGTATCGTAGATATACCCTGAAGAGTCAGAAAAGGTGACCACTTTGCCCCCCAACTGCAATACTTTTTCAGCGGCATACTGTGCCACATTGCCCGATCCTGAAATCACCACGATCTTATCGGCAACACTTTCACCACGTGTAGCCAACATGCTCTGCGCAAAATAAACGGTACCGTAACCTGTCGCTTCTGGACGAATCAATGATCCACCCCAAGAGCGGCCTTTACCGGTCAATACGCCCGTGAACTCGTTACGTATCTTTTTGTACATGCCGAATAGAAATCCAATTTCACGGCCTCCTACCCCTATATCTCCTGCCGGCACATCAGTATTCGGACCTATATGCCGAGAAAGTTCAGACATAAAAGCATGGCAAAAACGCATGACCTCGTCATCTGATTTTCCTTTGGGGTCAAAATCAGAACCTCCTTTACCACCGCCCATGGGCAGGGTTGTCAAACTGTTTTTAAAGACCTGCTCAAAGGCCAAAAATTTAAGAATGCTCGCATTCACACTTGGATGAAACCGCAAACCACCCTTGTAGGGCCCAATAGCAGAGTTCATTTGAACACGATACCCACGGTTGACATGTATCTCGCCTTTGTCATCTACCCAAGAAACCCTGAAAGAAATCAACCGTTCAGGTTCTACCATACGCAATAATATGTTTTTACCGCTATATATTTTTTTTCTGGCGATATAAGGAATAACGGTTTCCGCTACTTCTTGTACTGCTTGTATAAACTCAGTTTCGTGGCCATTTCTGGTTCTCACCTCGTCCATAAATGCTTTGATCTTTGCTTCCATAAAAACTTTGGTGTTTTGTTGAATTCAAATTATAACGGCGAAATTATACTATTCCTATAATTTATTCCTTCTTTTTTTTAAAATTCAGCAAATTGTTTCTTTAAATCTGTTGTTCGTGTCCTAATCAGGTAAAGACCTGTCCTCAACAAGAAACCTAGGGGGAACAGCCATATCAACAAAAAATAGAAATGCACACTTAATCGTTGAATGTGCTGGTTTTTAGTTAGAAACAAGATGATAATTGAATTTCGCTATCTTTGTAGTATGAAAATTTTATATAGAAACAAGGCAGAAAGCAACAAAGAGCAACGTGACTCGTTCTTGAAACTTTCCCCTATTGAACGTATATATTCCTTTTTGTCTTTGATACACCATCTAAAAGATTTTCCAACTGAGAACAAAAGAACGAATGCTAATTTTATTATAGAAATCTATTCTGATTAATGCTAGAGCAATGGCATCAAAA
>CAZEUV010000125.1:6820-8615 GCA_964515285.1 uncultured Maribacter sp.
GCTAATTTTATTATAGAAATCTATTCTGATTAATGCTAGAGCAATGGCATCAAAATATCAATTCCTTTATAGGATTATCAAATAAACATTCAGTACGTATGCTTATGGTCGGGGGTGGAGCTGTCAACTTTCACGGATACCAAAGACACTCTTCGGACGTTGATTTTTGGATTGATACAAAGCCAGACAATTTTAAAAAGCTTGTTTTAGTATTTAATGAAATGGGGTATGAGATCCAAGATTTTCCGAAAGCTGTTAAAAAGCAGCAACAAAATATATCGATTAAATTTACGCCCACTGATTTAGAACTTGAGCTTATAACAAACTTTTCTTTAAACAAAACTTTTGATCAAGCCTTTAAAGAGAGTGTGTCAGCAAGCATACAGGGAAAACCTTTATTAAAATGGCGTGTATTGTCCTTTGATGATCTGATTACAAGTAAGGTAAAATCACAGCGGCCTAAAGATTTTTTAGATATTCAGCAACTTCAAAAAATAAAAAGCGATCAGCCTAAAAATGACACAGACACTAAAAGATAGTCTTACCGAAATTTTTATTCAGGAAGCAAATATTCCACTTTAAAATTCAAGTAGCATCCTTACCCTATCGCCTGTTCTAAATCAGCTATAAGATCTTCGGCATCTTCAATACCGACACTCAAACGTATCAACGAATCTACAACACCGCTTTTCTCACGCTCTTCTTTGGGGATACTGGCATGAGTCATACTTGCAGGGTGACCCGCCAAACTTTCAACACCCCCTAAAGACTCCGCCAAGGTAAAAATCTCTAATTTTTCTACAATCTTGATGGCATCTTCATAACTGCCTCCCTTGGGAACAAAAGAAATCATACCACCAAAATCGGTCATTTGACTTTTGGCAATGGCATGATTAGGGTGACTCTCAAGGCCAGGCCAAAATACTTTTTCAATTTTTGGGTGCTTGGTCAAATACTCCGCAATGGCTTTACCATTTTCGCAATGGCGCTGCATTCTTACATGTAGGGTCTTGATGCCGCGAAGCACCAAAAAACTATCCATTGGTCCGCAGACCGCACCACTTGCATTTTGTATAAAATATAGTTTATCGGCCAAATCTTTATCTTTTACCACCAAGGCACCAACGACCACATCGCTATGACCCCCGAGATATTTAGTGGCCGAATGCATAACAATATCAGCACCCAGATCCAACGGTAGTTGTAAATAGGGCGTGGCAAATGTATTATCTACCGCCAAAAGAATATTGTGCTTTTTGGCCAATTTCGAAACGGCTTTTATATCGATAACGTTCATCATGGGGTTGGTAGGGGTCTCTACCCAAATGAGCTTTGTCTTATCGGTAATATACGCTTCGATTTTATCGGCATCGTGCATTCCGATAAAATTGAAACCGATTCCGAATTTCTCGAATACCTGTTTGAACAATCGGTAACTTCCGCCGTACAGATCATTGGTAGAAACAACCTCGTCTCCTGGCTCCAATAATTTAATAATGGCATCAATCGCCGCTAGGCCACTGGCAAATGCCAAACCGTAATTTCCGTTTTCAATACTTGCCAAAGAATTCTCCAAAGCTGTTCGTGTTGGGTTGGCAGAACGAGAATACTCGTACCCCATATGACCCCCTGGGGTGATTTGAGCGTATGTAGAGGTTTGGTATATGGGTGGCATAACAGCACCATAGGCCTTATCGGGTTTTTGACCCCCGTGTATGGTCTTACTATTGAATTTTAACTTTTTTTCGCTCATGATATATAATTATATGTACAAATGTATCGTTATCTTACGGAG
>CAZEUV010000126.1:0-3751 GCA_964515285.1 uncultured Maribacter sp.
GCGACCGCAATGCCCTCGTCAGGGGGCACCTATGTTTATATTGAGCGTGCCTTTGGCCCCCTTTTTGGAACTATTGCGGGTATTGGCCTATGGCTGTCCTTGCTTTTTAAAAGTGCTTTTGCCTTGGTCGGTTTTGGAGCGTATTTGACTATTTTGGTAAACATAGATTCCGGCCTTACCAAGTATATAGCCTTGATTTTTCTTTTGGCCATCCTTTTCCTGAATATTTTTGGAGTAAAAAAGGTAGGTAAAATACAGATTGTCATTGTTTCGATTAGTCTGATAGCACTAGGTTTGATTCTTGTTTTCGGCCTACCACGAGTGGCGCCCGATTTGTTACAGCCCTTTTTGTCAAAAGGCAATATGGGTCTGTTTTCTACAGTTGCTTTTGTCTATATATCGTATGCAGGGGTGACCAAGGTCGCGGCTATAGCGGGCGAGATCAAGAACCCGAGTAAAAACCTGCCGAGGGCGATGATTCTGTCGTTGCTTATTATGACAACTATTTATGTTTTTGTGGCCTTTGTTCTGGTCGGCAACATTCCTTTAAATGCCCTTAAGACCGATATAAAACCCATATACACGATAGCAAATTTATTGGGCGGAAGTACCATAGGTTATATTGCTGCGGTAGTTGGGGTCATCACTTTGGTATCTATGGCCAACTCAGGCGTTTTGGCGGCTTCTCGGTTTCCTTTTGCAATGGCGATGGATCAATTGTTACCCAACTATATGGCTAAGATCCATTCAAAATACCTGACCCCAGTGATTACGATAATAATGACCTGCGTGGTTATGGCGCTTGTTATTCTATTTCTCGATGTTGAGAAGATCGCTAAATTGGCCAGTGCATTTATGGTGATGATGTTTGTTTTGGTCAATGCCTGTGTTATCGTTCTAAGAGAAACGTCGGCACAGTGGTATAAACCATCGTATCGAGCTCCATTTTATCCTTTTGTTCAGTTGTTCGGGATTATAAGTGGAATCGTTCTGTTAGTATTTTTAGGTTTCAGCCCCTTTATTGCCATTTTGGGTATTTTCGCCATGGGCACCGTTATTTATTTTAGGTTTGGCAAAAATGCGACAAGAACGGGTATTTTAAGAAAATATGGCCATCGACCAGCACTATATTTGTTCTACAAAAGAAAAAGGGGAAGGGAGATTACGTATAGAAACAATCAATCTGAAAGCACTCAGAATCTAGATGGTAGATTGGTTTCGGATGCTGGGGTCGTGGTGCCTTTATTGGGCAATGAGAAATCACCGGAAATGTTGGTAGAAATCGCCGCTGCCATTAATAAGAGAGATCAAATTCAAGTAGTAAACCTAACAGAAGTGCCCAATCAGACTTTTTTGGATGCTTTTGAGGAAGAGGAAAACCCGAAAGTCACTTCTCTCGAACGGCGAATTTCCCGTTTGTCACAATCAAAAGAGATTACCATTGATTTTGAAGCGGTGGTGACGCATGAAATTTCAGATACCATTCACGAATTGAGCGATCAAGCCCATTGTGATTGGCTGGTCTTAGGATGGAACGGAAGAGCGCATAACGGTATTTTGGTCAGCAACCCAATAGGCTGGCTCTTGACGCATATCAACTCTGATTTTGGGCTCTTTAAGGATAACGGGGTGCGATATATCAGTAAAATATTGTTAGCCTTGCGACCTGGTAGAGAGAACAAGAATTTTATTGCTGTTGCAGATAGAATATGTCAGTTTTACGGCGCCTCATTGACCTTGATGCGGGTTGTTCCTCAAACAACAACAGACGAGGCTATACGGCAGGTTCATGGCGACTCTAAAAAGCTTCTGCAGAAAGCAGTTACAGAGAGCGAGGTTCTTATTCAAAGAAACGATGACTCGATCGAGGCGATTTCCAAAACTTCCGCTAGTTTTGACCTTCTTATTTTAGGTACGCCCCAAAAGAACAATTGGGTGCGTATTCTTTTTGGAACAGGAAAGGATAAATTCACAGAAAGATCCGCTTGTTCGGTTTTGCGATTGACAATGAAGGATCATTGATTTAGCCAATTGAAAATTTTTAAACGAGTTCACTATCTTCAAACTACTCATCTCCTATTTATATTTTAGTATTTTTATGGCCAAACCATAAAGTTTTAACTATGCTAGAGCTGGCAGGAATCATTATATTGGGTATCATCGCGCAATGGGTCGCATGGCGTATGAAACTGCCTGCTATTTTACCGTTGATATTAATAGGGTTATTGGTGGGGCCTATTTCCACCTTGTTCTCAGAAGATGGCACTAAATGGATAGAACCAGTATGGAACGGTGAAAAAGGGCTATTTCCCGGGGAAGGACTTTATTATTTTGTCTCATTGGCCATTAGCATTATTCTTTTTGAGGGTGGCCTGACGCTCAAGCGCTCTGAAATACGGAATGTGGGACCTGTAATCACGAAGCTGATAACTTTAGGAAGTCTGGTCACCTTTATTGCCGCTGGCCTGTCCACACATTTTATCTTTGGCTTGAGCTGGCAAATATCCTTTTTGTTTTCGGCATTGATCATTGTTACGGGACCCACGGTGATTACACCAATATTGAGAAATATTCCCTTAAAAAAAGACGTTTCCACCGTTTTAAAATGGGAAGGTATTCTTATTGACCCGATAGGCGCATTGGTGGCTGTTTTGGTATTTGAGTTCATAAGCGTTGGTGAAGGGCAGGCTTATACAAAGACAGCAATGATTGAATTTGGAAAAATTTTGCTGTTTGGCTTTAGTTTCGGATTCACTTTTGCCCATGCATTGATCTTCATCATCAAAAAGGATCTTATTCCTCATTATTTGATGAATGTGGTTTCTCTTTCTGCGGTATTGCTTGTATTTGTTATGTCAGATGTGTTTGCGCATGAATCAGGCCTTTTGGCCGTAGTGGTGATGGGCATGGTGATGGGCAACACCGATCTTCCAAATATCAAGGAGCTACTGTATTTTAAGGAATCATTGAGTGTACTCTTGATTTCCATCCTTTTTATTTTGCTTGCGGCCAATATCAATATAGCCGATCTTGAACTCGTTTACAATTGGAAGACAGTGGGTCTTTTTGCGACCATCGTATTTTTGATACGTCCTTTGGGCGTATTTCTCAGCACTGCTGGATCCGATCTTAAATTGAACGAAAAAGTGTTTATTAGCTGGGTAGGGCCAAGAGGTATCGTAGCTGCTGGCATTGCTTCGCTTTTTGGCTCTAAACTACTGATCAAGGGAGAACCAGGAGCCGAATACATTACACCTTTGGTGTTTATGATCGTGTTGGGTACGGTACTGCTCAATGCTACTACGGCACGGCTGTTTGCCAAAGTTATTGGCGTATTTTTAAAAAAATCAGAAGGAATTTTAATTATCGGTGCCTCTAAGGTTTCTAGGTTAATTGGGGACTATCTTCACAAAAATGACTACCATGTAGTACTGATAGATAATAATCTGACCAATGTGAACAAGGCCCAAAAGTTGGGGTTAGAAGCTATATCGGTCAATATTTATTCCGACTCCCTTTCCGACAATATTGAACTGAACGATGTCGGCTACCTAATGGCCCTTACCGGAAATTCAGAGATTAACAAGTATGCCATCAATAAATTCAAGAAACAATTTGGAGAGAACGGTTCGTTTCGTTTGGTCAACGCCGATGAGATGAACGACCCTGAAAACAACCCCAAAGAGGGGCTGTTTTCACATACCGATGATTTTATTAAATTGATGGAAGCTGCTAGAAAGTATCCGGGCAT
>CAZEUV010000126.1:3851-8592 GCA_964515285.1 uncultured Maribacter sp.
GGAATATTGTCTATTTCTATATTTCCACCTTGGTTCAGATAAGAGACGTACAATTTGCCCTCTTTTGCCAACAGGGGTTTTCCGTTTGCCAAATCCCATCGTTTTTCGATATCGGAAAGGTCAAGCTCTTTTAAAATCTTGCCCACTAGGCCAACATAGGTAGAACCCTCTAGTTCCATAGCACTTTTCCAAGACAAGGGCTGGTCGGCCCAAGGATCCCATCCCGCTTCATTTGGGGTGATTTTCCATTGCCAAATCCCCGCCGCACCATAGACCACGCCCATGGTTCCGCCGTGCATTAACTGCATCCAAGCTTCTTCGCCTTGCCACCAACCCAATCCGTGCTTTCCATAGTTCATGCCCTCATAGGTAGCCTCACCATTGGCCACAGCTTTGGTTGGCAGGTTGTTGTACATTTGCTCTACTTTGTGGTAGAGGCGTTTGTCGCTATGGCCTGTTTGTGCCCATTGAAAATCCAACCATTCCTCTGCTTGGTGGCTCTTGTTATAATGCATACAATGATCTGAAGGGTCTTTTTTAGCCCATTCCCCAATATAATCGTCACAAGGGCTGTAGTGTATTCCGGTAGGTTGTTGGTAACAGTCCCAGTTTTGCAACATTTCACCACTTTCTTTTGTACCGGGGTCTTTGCCGTTATGATCTGCCGAAACCAACCAGAATGCGGGCATGCTTCCATATCTTGCCAGTAGATATTTACAATAGCGAACGTACTCATTTGCATCTAATTTAGTGCCTAGTACCTGAAGCCCTTTCCATCCATAACCATTGAAAACAGGCTGGTGTACAGGAACGATCTCATGCGCCAAAAGGGTTTGCACCAAGACATCGTAATATTGAAAATAATCTATATTGATTTGGTTGATATGCCCGTTTGAGAGGTCTTTAAAAGCTCTTTTAAATCCTTTTTTGGTATTCCGTTCATCTGGCCCCTCGGCATTAGTATCGGGCTGAAGCGTCATAAGCAACACCGCATTGAACCCTTTTTCTTGTCGGTCTTTGGCATAGATTTTCACTTGCTCTTTGGTCGCTCGAAACGGAAGGGCCCAAGGGGTTCCACTAACTACTAAGAATGATTTTCCGGAATGGTGTACGACGTTGCGATGTCTTTTGGACATTTTTAAAAGACCATTTTTTATAAGGGTGCTGTTACCACAATACGGTATGGATTTCAATGCTCCCGTTTGGCCGTGCAAGCCAACATCTGTTTTGTTGGAGGCATAGGTCCGCCAAGTCCAATTGGCATCCGAGTCCGGTGGGGCAAACCGAAGTTTCCAAGTTTTGTCGCCATCCCAAAAAGCAGGTCTTTTCAGGCTGTCTCCTTTTCGGTTGGTGAATAGGGCCCAGACCTCAACATCGGTATAAGGGTTGTGGTAATCTGAAATTGCAGTAAGTGTAATTTCATGGGTATTCCATTGAGAGACGTTTTCAATGAATCCTTGAGAAAGCAATACGAACGGGAAAATCATAAAGACCAATAACCTCATACTCCTATTATTTTAGTGGAGTGAAGTTAAGAAAAAAAGAGGAAAAAATCAGCCCGAATATGGCTTAGTCTTTTGAACGGTAACTGAAATATCATTAGAAAGCAACTCATAGTTTTCTCCTGCGACCAATTGATAAAAAGGAATTACGGATTCTCTTTTGATCTTGTCGGCCAAGAGCGCTTCATCGATTGTACCGCCTTCCTGTCTCCAGATAAAGATTGAATTCTGAGGTATTAGTATGATGCGGTGCTTTGCGGTAAATTGGGCAATATATGTGGTCATTGGTTTTGGGGAAACTTGTTAGACACGATATAAAACAACGACAAACGTGAAAAATTGTCTTGGACATTGTTAAATGTAGGAAAACCTCAGAAATTTGTTGTAAGAATAGAAAAAACTGTTATCCAGTTGCCGTATATTAATCATTCAATTTCAAAACGGCCATAAATGCCTCTTGCGGAACCTCAACACGGCCCACTTGTCGCATTCTTTTCTTTCCCTTTTTCTGTTTTTCGAGCAATTTACGTTTTCTTGATATATCGCCCCCATAACATTTGGCGGTAACATCTTTGCGAAGGGCTTTTGTGGTTTCCCTTGAAATGATCTTTGCTCCGATTGCAGCTTGAATAGGAATATCGAATTGTTGTCTGGGGATAAGTTCTTTTAATTTTGCACACATTTTTTTGCCGATATTGACCGCATTTTCAGCATGTATAAGTGCAGAGAGGGCATCAACGGGCTGAGAGTTCAATAAAATATCGACACGCACCAATTTTGAGGTTCGCATACCAATAGGGGTATAATCAAAAGAAGCATATCCTTTTGAAACGGTTTTCAGTCTATCGTAAAAATCGAATACGATCTCTGCCAAGGGCATATCAAAAGTAAGTTCTACCCTAACTGTGGTCAAATAGGTCTGGTGTGTGATCACTCCGCGTTTTTCTATACAGAGCGACATTACATTACCAACAAAATCAGATTTGGTGATAATGGTGGCCTTGATATAAGGTTCTTCAACATGATCTATGGTCGATGGATCAGGAAGATCGGTCGGGTTGTTTACGATTACAGGTACATCAGGGTTTTTTCGGGTAAAGGCATGGTAACTTACATTGGGCACCGTTGTGATTACGGTCATATTGAATTCACGCTCTAAACGTTCTTGAATAATCTCCATATGCAACATACCCAAAAATCCGCAGCGGAAACCAAAACCGAGCGCCGCACTGCTCTCAGGGACAAACACCAAAGAGGCATCGTTCAGTTGTAGTTTTTCCATGGAGGAACGAAGCTCTTCGAAATCTTCAGTATCTACAGGATAAATACCAGCGAATACCATGGGCTTTACATCCTCGAAACCGGCAATGGCATTTTTGGTGGGATTTACCGAATCGGTAATTGTGTCACCTACTTTTACCTCTCGGGCATCTTTTATTCCTGTTATAAGGTAGCCCACATCCCCGGCTTTTACACTTTGTTTTGGGTACTGGGTGAGTTTTAAAGTACCCACCTCGTCGGCGAAATAGCTCTTATCAGTAGCAACGAACTTGATTTTCTGTCCTTTTTTTATTTCCCCATTGATAATCCTGAAATAAGTTTCTACCCCACGGAAGGAATTATATACCGAATCAAATACCAAAGCCTGCAAGGGCTCGTCAAGGTTACCTTTGGGGTGTGGAATGTGTTCAATGATCGCAGTCAATATTTCTTCGATGCCCAAACCTGTTTTGGCACTTGCAGGAATGACATCCTCAGCTTTACAGCCCAAAAGACCCACGATATCATCGGTCACTTCCTCAGGATTGGCACTGGGTAGATCTATTTTGTTCAAAACAGGAATAATCTCTAAATCGTTCTCTAGCGCCAAGTATAGATTTGAAATCGTCTGAGCTTGAATGCTCTGCGCGGCATCGACTACTAGAAGGGCACCTTCACATGCTGCTATAGAACGAGAGACTTCATAAGAAAAATCAACATGCCCAGGAGTATCGATCAAGTTCAGTATATATTCTTGGCCTTGGTAGGTGTATTCCATTTGAACGGCATGGCTCTTTATGGTAATGCCACGCTCACGCTCTAGATCCATACTGTCAAGCAGCTGTTCTTTCTTTTCACGTTCTGTAACTGTGCCGGTAAAGTCGAGCAAGCGATCCGCCAAGGTGCTTTTACCATGGTCAATGTGAGCGATAATACAAAAGTTTCTGATGTGTTTCATACAATTTGTTACCTAAAAATAGCAACGACAGCTATATTTAGAGCTGCAAATATAGTTTAAAATATAGCGGGGCTTAGCACGCTTTACGGACTATACTAACGACGTGAATTTGTTAACTGACAAAAAACGATGAACTACACGACAACCGTAGGACATTTCGGTATAAATATGTTATTTTTGCAACAATATCGACCCAATAAATGAAGAAAACCATTATTTTTCTTTTGTTGTGTAGTACAATTTCCTCTTTTTCCCAAGAATATACCGTTTCAGGAAACGTTCAGAACACAGAGGGAATACCTGTATTATATGCAAACGTACTATTGTTGAAATCTTCTGACTCGACTATCGTCAAAGGTACTTCTACCGACGAAGAAGGAACGTTCGTTTTTGAAGGTGTTTTGACCGGCAACTATGTTTTGACGGCAAGTTATATCGAGAATATAGCTAAACCGATGGCTATCGAAGTTTCTTCTGATAAAAACGTGGGTACTTTACTTCTAGATGAAGCTGGTCAAGAACTCGATGAAGTGGTGGTGACCTATCAAAAACCAAAGTTAGAAAGAAAAGTAGATCGTTTGGTGTTCAATGTTGAAAACACTTCTCTCTCAGATGGTACTATTTGGGATCTTTTAAAACACACCCCAAGCGTAAACGAAATACAAGGCATTCTAACCATAAAAGGGAATAGTAATATTGGGGTAATGATCAACGGCCGAAAGATAAATATACCTGAATCTGATATGATAAACCTACTTTCAGGCACCTCTGCAAGTAGTGTCGAGTCGATTGAGGTTATTACAAATCCACCAACTAAATACAGTGCCGAAGATGGTATGCTTATCAACATTAAAATGAAAAAGAATTTAGTGGCGGGCTATAACGGTGCCATTTTCAACCGATATCGTCAGGGTGTTTTCGCAAAGCATACGTTGGGTACGGATCATTATTTCAAAGGCAAGAAAACAGGTTTTTCGATTAATTATAGTTTTAGTGATTATAAGGGAATCACAAGATATAC
>CAZEUV010000127.1:0-2689 GCA_964515285.1 uncultured Maribacter sp.
CATATCTATAAGTCTTCAAGGAATAGTCCTGAAAATCCCAGAATACCCAAATCATAAGATATGCGGAAATCGACCAACAGGCGACCTGTAGAAATGAGAATGCATACTTCAAATATTTGGAATCACCTTTCCTTACCAATATTAGTAAACTTATAATAAGGCTGAATAATACGTACGGAAGCCGAACACCTAATCCCAAAATAAATGCTCTAGGACTTTTCCAAGATAGAACTCGTTGCTTATCTATGGCCTCTGAAATGATAGTCGAATTTACTTCTCTCAGGTCTAAAAGTTCATTCTGTTTTAAATCGGATAACGAGATATAATCCTTTGCAGATAATGCACCGATGTCGTATTTGTTTCTTAAATCCAACATCTCATTTGCCAACATTGTTTCCCCCAATTCCAGTTTTTCCTTTAAAATTGATATTTCCTTGCGCTCTCTTGGTAGGTCAACATGCCAAAAAGGTGCAGTAAATATGAGTACCGCACCTAATATGATAATTACGTGAATTAACCTGTTAGCTATCCCTATCCGGTTCCTCGTCTTTGTCTCCTGCATAAATTTCATCTGTATCAGCTGTACTTTCTGGCTCACATGATGTAAAGCCGATTGATAATACCAACACTAATAATACTAAAAACACCTTTTTCATTTTAAATAAATTTAAGATTAAACATAATCTTAAGGTAAATGATAATCAGTATGTTAGATAGGTAGTATCAATGAAAGTTATTCAAAAGTTTTTAAATTTTATACCTCACAATTTTACTGGTTTTCCTTTAATATTCGGCACATAAAAACCTTATAAAAAAAGAGGTTTTCCTTTTTTAACAGTGTATTTCGCTGAATGGATAGATTTTATCGCTGAAATGGCATCTAAATAGTACTAGAACTTGTAAAATTCAATCTCACATTCAAACATAGACTGACTAATGAAGGCTCTTTTATTTATAATCACCTTGATTCAGACTTAATATTTATGTCAATGCCAATGACTTTCGTTTTGATCTGGATCCTAAATAATTGCATTCATTTCGATTAGACAAAAAGCTAAGCTCGATAAGTATGGATGGACAAATAGCTTTGGAAGATTCAATACGCCTGTATAGAAAAACCGCTTGGCAAGCGTTATAAGTCGCCAAAACTAGATTCAAAGGCACGGTTTTGGAGACTTATAAGCTTGTGAAAAGATGGTTCAGGGTAAGCTCATTTTGCACATATTGCCTACTGTATTGATTGGGGATTAAGCCGTATGTGGTTATAAAAGTCACAAAGATGCTTTTTTTCGTCCCCGTACTTTCAACAAATTTATTGACCTTATTTGCCATTTCATGAGCGTATTTTTTGTTCAGAACGAACTCAGTGTTATAAAATTTCATCTCGCATAAGTTGATGACATTATCGTCCCTGTCTATCAATAGATCGATTTGAGCACCATTATCATTGCTTTTTTCGATCCAACTGCCCTGGGTTGAATTGACCCCGGTTATTTTAAGCCCCTCTTTGATTTGTTCAACATGCTTGATGCAAATAGTCTCAAAACTATAACCGCACCATATTTTATAAGATTGTTTTCCCTGCATTTTAGCCCAGATCCCGTTTTTTGATGGTTTTGTTTTCTCTATATATCTGATATAGAACAGTGAATACTCATCACTAAGCCGATAGACAGAATCTTTGACTCCCTGATAAGGCAGGTAGTTTTCTATAAAACCAGAATCTTCCAATTCTATTAAAACTTTTGTAAGCTCTCCACCAGATGGTATACCACTTTTTTCGGATATTTCGTTTCTAGTTAGCCCCTTACGTGTATTGGCAAGTGATCTTATTATTGTTTCATGGTTTTCATGGTGGTCGAATAATGATGTGAACACATTAGTGAACTCGTGTCTTAAAAATCCATTTTTATCAAAACATAGGCGGTCAATAGCTTGGGCTACACTTTCGTCAGGCTCTATCCTTTCCAAGTAATGGGGAACTCCGCCCATTGCCATATATATTTGTAAAATATCATAGCGAGTTAGCTTAACATTATTGTTTCTTAAAAGCTGTTCGGCTTCAAATAGATTGAAAGGTTCCAGTTGTATTCTTTGTGTAAATCTATTATGTAGCCCTCCTTTACTGTTTATAATACGGTTTATCATATATGAAGCTGCCGAACCACATATAACTATAACGATATTATCCTTTTTGGTTGCATAGCTGTTCCAAAAATTATCGAATGCAGAAAGGAAATTGGAATTTTGTGTATCGAGCCATGGAAATTCATCTATAAAAATCACCCGTTTATTGGAAGAGGTGAACCTATCAAAATAATCACCTAATATATCGAATGCATCTATCCAATTCCTTGGCTCTTGGATATTAGGGGCTTTTTTCAAGAGTTTTTTGTAGAAGTTTTTGAGCTGGTCTTTTAGAGAGGCATTATAAACACCTGAGAATTCAAATACAATCGACTTTTTATAGACCTCCCGAACAAGAAATGTTTTTCCGATCCGTCTTCTGCCATATACCACAACAAGCTCTGCACGATTACTATTTAATGCCCTTTTCAGAATTTTCTTTTCAGGTTTTCGACCTATCAACTTTCTCATATACGCTATTATGTTCAGCCAAATGTACTATAAATATGATAGTTTTGGCTGACTTGAAAATGAACTATAATAATTTAAACAACACAGCACA
>CAZEUV010000127.1:2789-5382 GCA_964515285.1 uncultured Maribacter sp.
TAAAACCTGAAAATCGGCCTGCCTTGGTTCTCTGATCTTAAAACCGAGTTTTTGATTCAATTCGTTCGATATAGTCTCTGCATGCAATAAGGATAGCTTATTAGAACCATAGGTATATAACTCAATTCCTCGTACTCTTGAATCGTCGCTATGATTGCAATGCAATGAAACAAAAATATCAGGTTTCAAATATTGGGCAAGCTTCGTCCTATCTCCTAGCGAAATCAGGGTGTCGATAGACCTTGTTAGATAGATATCATACCTATCATCCAATAGCGTCTTGTTCCAATACAACATGAGGTGGGCAATATTCAAAACAATATCTTTCTCTTGTAAACCGTCTTCAGATATCGCACCAGAATCCAACCCACCATGTCCAGGGTCTATGATGATGACTTTTCTTTCCCTTTTCTCTATTTGGGAATATCCTATCTGAACGATACATAAAGTGAAAATAAGCGGTATTATCTTTTTCATTGCTTCGGTGATTTTACCTGTTCCTTGTTGCACAATATTCAATGAATCTTTCCAAAACGTGGTTTTATTCTAAAAATTAACACTGCAACCCGTTAATTTTTGGGAATCCTACGATAAAAAACACCCTCCAGTTTTAATTTTCGCAATAAGTCCTAGCGGGCAACAAATTATTTAATCGGGTATCGTAAAAAAACGCTACCACAATAATCAACACTATGAGAAAAGCTAAAAGTCTTATGTTGGCAATGTTTTTTACGGGCTATGCCAGTTACGCACAGATCGGCGGAATAGAAGATTCCGTAAACGAGGTATCGGATACCATCCGAACCATTTTTCCCATCATCTTGGGAGTGATTTTCCTGATTGGTTTCCTGTTCAATGCAGGACACTTTTTTGGAGAAAACGCCGACCTTAAAAAAGGCATTACAAGGGTACTTGTGTTCGTGCTCATCGCTGGGGCCGTAGTTGGCATTTTCACCTACCTCATCGGAATAGTGGTCTAATGAGAACGTATGAAATATATAGGAACATCAGAAAGGGGGCGATGATCTGGGGGCTGCCTATATCGCTCTTTGCCCTGATGATGGTATCAGTAGTAGCATCATTGTTGGTCATAATCTTTTCCTTTAGCCTGATGGCCGTTACATCCCTATTGATTTGGAACGGGGGTCTCTTTGTCGGCCTGTCAAGAATCAACATAACCTCAAGGCTTTTCCATATTAAAAAAGTGTTTCCCAAGAGTATCAGCAATAAAAAAGAAAATATAGCAGGCTATGTCGAAGATTAATATATCCAAACACCATCCCATAACAGATATCAAAGATCATTTGATATTTTCCAGCAATGGGAATGTTGTGGCCTGTTATAAGGTAAACCTTCCTGAAGTATACTCCCTTTCTGAGAAAGATCTTGAAGATCTGCACTCCACTTGGTTTCAAGCGTTAAAATCGTTGCCTGTTGGTACTGTGGTCCACAAACAGGATATCTATGTCAAAAAGGCTTTTACTTCAGAAAATTTACCCAACGATACATTTTTATCAAAGGCGACCCATAATCATTTTAAGGGCAGGGAACATATGGCCCATACTTCGTACCTCTTCTTTATCCTGACCAAGAACAAGCAGTTAAACAATCCGAAATTCGTCAATCCCTTTCGCAAGGCCAAGGCAAAAATCTTGAAAGTAATGGATAGCGAGCTCCACCAGTTTAAGGCTGCCGTCAACGATTCAGTGGCTTTTATCAATAATAGCCGAAAGATCACTTTGCTTGCCTTGAACCCCAAAGAGATCCTTGCCATGACCGATCGTCATTTCAATGGGTTCAATGAAGGATTTGATACTGCCATGGAACTTGGCAAGAAGGATATTCAAATAGGGGAGAACCACTTTGATGTACTGGCCGTGAACAGCGAAAGCTGTTTTGGGGAAAACGTGCAGACCAGTAAGATCAACGAACGGTTCACCTCAGATGATTTCGTTTTCCATCAGGGGTTCATTGACGGGTTTGGTCTTTCTATGAACGAAAACCATATGGTCAACCAGATCATCTATTTGGATGACAAACAAAAATGGCGCAGGCTATTGGACAAGAAGATCGAGGAACTTAATAAGAGCTCCAATTTCGGATCGCAGAACAAGGTCGTGCTGAAGAAGATACAATATATACAAGATCAGATCAACAATGATGACAGCTCACGGATCATACGTGGTCATTTGAACATAATATACTGGGATCGGAAGGTTCAGCACCTAGAAAAAATAGGATCGAAGATAAAAACCGAGTTTAAGGAACTTGATATCGTACCCTACTATCCGAGTAGCGAAGAACGCAAGAACTATATCTTGAACAGCTATGGCTGTTTTTCAACGAACTTTTCAAATGAAGACCTGTATGTAACCGATCTCAAACACGCACTTTGCCTGTTCATCAACAATACCAATTACAAATCGGACAGAACGGGGATCATCTTCAATGACCGAGAACACAACATTCCGGTACTGAAGGATGTCTGGGACGAAAAGAAGAAACGCATCAAGGCACGGAACTTTGCCATTTTCGCCCCAACAGGGGAAGGCAAGTCCTTTTTGGCCAACAATATCCTTCGTCAGTATTTTGA
>CAZEUV010000127.1:5482-8555 GCA_964515285.1 uncultured Maribacter sp.
CAATCGGTCTCCCTCAAAAAAATCCTTCGGTTTTACTATAAGGAAAGGATCGGTGATGCACACTCTCTAGAGGGGTTTTACCAATTCATTCGAAAGGATAGGGAAACTTTATTGGATAGATTGGGCATCGATACCGCTTATTTCAACATCGCCAATTTCCTGCATATCCTATCCGAATATGTGGAGGGCGGACTGTACAGCTTCCTCTTTGAAATGAGCGAGGACCAATCCTATAAAATAGAGGACAAACGCTTAATTGTTTTTGAACTGGATGAGGTAAAGGACAATAAGGAAATTCTTTCGGTCATGTTAAAACTTATCAAGACCGCTGTTCAACGTACCATCTGGCGAAATAAAAAAGAAAAGGGAATCATCCTCTTCGATGAGTTTGCCAAACAATTGAAATTTCCGAATGTACTTGAAAGTGTGGAGTTCTACTATCAGGCCATTCGTAAACAAGAGGGGGCCATTGGTATCATTCTACAGTCCATCAATCAGTTGCCCGACAATTCCACCTCGGCCAGCATCCTTGAAAACACTCAGGTCATCTATAGTTTAAATAATGAAAAAGGCTATGAAGAATTAAAAAACAGACTTAGTCTGTCCAGCCATGATTTGAACCAGTTAAAATCCATCAAGAACAACCTGATCGGAGCGCGGAAGTACACCGAAATGTTCATCAAGATAGGAAGGGAGAGCAATATCTTTCGATTGGAAGTGCCGCCCGAGGTATTCGCCGCCTACCTGACCGATGGCTCCGACAACGAGGCCATAATGGCCCTTTACAAAGAACATGGTTGTATGGAGATCGCTATAAAAGAATTTCTGCTGTCACGGTCATCGACCACTTATACTAAAAATCAAATAGAAGTTTAACAAGATGCCCATATTTATAAGGCGGCATCACAAAATTTAGAAATCATGAAAGTAAATCGAAAAATTAGAATTGGGATTCTATCCATAACCATGCTCATAATAAGCGGCCACGCTACGGCCCAGGGCTGGCCCGTTTATGACAATGTGAACTTTATCTCTTTTGCCAAGCAGCTTTTGGAAGCTGGCAAACAGACCTCAAATATCATTAAAACGGTAAAGTTCCTCAAAAAACAGAAAGAGAACATTGAAAAGGTGAGTGCCGCCATTGAAAAATTAAAAGCTGTGCAGGAACTCATTCGCAACAATGAGCGCCTCTACGATATGGTACAGGGAGATTTAAGGGACATCCTGAATTCACCGCATATTAGAGCGGATGAAGTAGAGCGCATATCGACTTCCTTCAATGCCATTTTGGACCAAGCAACCGATGATCTGGAATTCATCAACGAAATTCTTTCGAGCGATCATTTGAAATTGACCGATGGAGAACGCATGCGGGCCATTCGTGTACATCAGCAAGAATCCAAGGAAATGGTAACCGAAATTGAACGCAAGACCCAAAGATATAGGGACATCATCGCTTTTAGGGAGATGCAAGACAAGATAAACAACAGGGAAACCAATTACTAAACCATGGAAGGGGCAATCTTTTTGGGCATGGGCCTTGAATATGTGGATGCGGTCTTTCAGACCATCAAAGCGACCGATTTCTCCACCTATACGATTAGGGGTGTTAAAGTCCTTGGCGTGCTGTTCTTTTTGGTCAATATCCTCAAAAAATACAATGAGGGCATTGCAGACAGGTACGGATATTCATGGGGGCTGTCTCCAGGAGAGCTCGCCAAGAACTTTGCCATTGTGCTATTGGTAATCTTTTCTACCCAGATATTGGGCTTCTTCGATGGTATTTTGGTCTCCATTGAATCCCAATATCGAGACACGGCCCCCGCCCTGATCCCCTTGCAGTTGCAGGACATCCCCATTGAGGAGGACGTGGGGGCTTTTGATGCGGCGAAGAGAGCTTGGGCCTTGTTGTACGAAGCCTTGGTGACACCTGTTTTCGGTATCAAGATGTTCTCCTTCGGGGTTGGTCTGGTACTTTGGATGTTAGACCTGTTCATCTATCCCCTGTTCTTGGCCGAGCGTTATTTCTTGTTGGGTATTATGCAGGCGTTTTTCCCATTGGTCATCAGTTTGGCCGTCTTTGAGAAGTTCAGGTCTCTGGCATATACCTTTTTCAAGCTTTACGCAGCGGTCTATATGTTAGTGCCCGCCTTTTTTCTGGTCAATATATTCGTAAACCAACTGTACTCGGAGATAAACGCCAATTTTTGGGAAAACCTTTGGGGAGGCCCAACAAGCAATAACACCATAAAGATTTTAGTAGAAGCGGCAACTATAGGTTTTATCGTATTCCTAAAGTTCAAATTGTATAAAAGGGCAACCACCTTCACCTTGCGATTGTTCACCCAATAAGGACTATAGGTGATGCTCTAGGACAAATTATTCAAGCGTTCAAAAATAAAATAGCTAAAAAATGAAACTACCGGTATTCAAAACAAGAAAGAGCAAGAAAACAGCCTATAAGAACATTTATGACGTGCTTAAGTTAAACCGTTATGTAACGATCAGCGTGACGGTAACCGCATTGTTATCAAGCCTGTTTTCGGGTATAATGGTTTTTAATATGTACGAAAGGGCCATGGACAGTGCATTTGCGGTAAATACCGATGGCTCGGTGATTCCCTTAAAATTAGTCGCCCAAAAGGAAAACCTAGAGGTTGAGGCATTGGCGCATCTAGAACGTTTCCATGGGTATTTCTATGGTATCGATGCTAGCAATTACGAATCGAATTTAGAAAAGGCACTATGGTTGGGCAACAGTTCGGTGGATAATGTATACCGACAGAAAAAAGCGGACGGGGTCTATAACAGGATATTGCAATATTCACTTGTGCAGAAGGTAATCCATATCAAATCAATAGTAAATCTGAACAAAGCACCCTACCGATTTAAAACCATTACGGTATTTGAGATTAACAGGGGTACGGTCATCGATCGTTACGAACTGACGACCACGGGCAATCTTATGTCAGTAGACAGGAACTACCCTAAGAATACTCACGGACTGTTGATTGCCAACTACTTTGAGAGTTCTCTAAAGAAGATAAACGTTAAAAATTAATAGTATGAAACT
>CAZEUV010000128.1:0-8447 GCA_964515285.1 uncultured Maribacter sp.
CCCTTTTCTTCATAAACAGTACATATTGCTTTGAATTTTCCATCACCATTACTATAATACCAAGAAAAGGAACTTCCTGTTTCAAGAGTATCAGAATTACTGAATTCTTTTCTGGTGCTGGGTTGAAGAAATCCCACGTTTTGTCCGTATTTATATAATAATAGATCTTTGGTATTTACTGCCTTGATTTCTTCATTGTTTTCTTCCATTTTTTTATCGTGACAAACACTCATCCATAAGGCAATTTTTAAATGACTCATAAAAAAATCACTACTTTCATAATTGGCTAGATCAATATCGGGCCAACTGAATTGAATCGTACCATCTGGCAATACTTTACCTACATTAATTTCATTGCCGTCTAAACCAAAGGGTGCGACTTTGATTTCCAATTCGCCCTTGGTGTAGTTCTTGATTTTGGGTGGAGTACCTGAATTCTGAGCTTGGCACGGCAAAAATGTAATTGCGGTTACTATTGCGGCGAGCATTCTAAATTTGTTTTTCATACTGTTCTAGTTACTGAATTTAGAGAGTTCAGAACGACTCAGAAGGTCACCGTTCTTTTTGTGCGTTTCTTGCTTGATCATACCAATACCTTCGGCCAGCCAAAGCTTTGAATTCATCTCTTGGGCCATTCCCATTGTTTCAGATTTATTGGTTTCTGTAATTAAATAACAATCAAAGGTGCCTGCTGCGGTTGTAACCTGTTCTCGTTTTTCTACTTTGCGATTGATCATATCTACCTTGATGTTCATTTTCATAACGCCCATATCCATTTTTAAGCTCACATTGGCGTCGGCCAATTGTTGGCCAACGCTGAGGTTGTTGGGCAGTTCTATATCTGTGCCGTTAATGTCCATTTTAACATCCATGTCTTTATATTGTTCTATCATTTTTGTAGGCATTAACGAGGCAAAATCGATTTTGATTCCATCTCCGGTACAGGTGATATTGTAATTTGATTCGTAGGCGTTCTTACCTTTTTTATCAGTATACTTCATGTGCATTGTGGCAACGGTTTCGCCATCACTATTTTTTACGGTGGTAATGGTGAAATTACTGGTGCCATTATTTTTTCCTTTCTTATCGAATTGGGTATATTCAAAAGTAGTGCCCTCTTTCATGGGGTAATACTTGCTACAGTTGTTTTGGGCAACCAGTACGTTTGTACCTAATGTTAATGCGAATAATAGTACTGCTATTTTTTTCATAAATCTGTTTTTGTAATGTTCTAAATTGATTTTTATATTGAATCATAGTTTAATAAACTCTACTCTTCTGTTATTTGCTTTTCCTTCTGGTGTTGTGTTTTCAGATACTGGTACACTTTCACCCTTGCCCTCGGTTTGCAATCTACTTTCGTTAATACCTAAATCAAGTAGTGCCTTTTTTACAGTTATGGCTCTATTTGCCGATAATTTTAAGTTAGAATCATCATTGCCATCACTATCAGTATGCCCTACGATTTTAAAATTGAGATCTTGATGTTGGAGCATAATTTTTGCGATACTATTGATTACGCCCATTGATTTTGGTTTTAAAGTGGCTTTATTGATGTCAAATAAAATACCTCTTGTCACAAATTTTCCTTCAGATACAATTCTATCGTATAATTTTTTGCCTCCTTCGGCCACGCGTATATTTTTTATTGCACTAACAAAACCATCACCATAAGTATAAGCTTTTATTGAGAAAGAATGGGGGTCAAAATCGTTACCCATGTTAGGAATATTTAAAACCCTATGTTGATCAACAAATACTTTTAATGAACGCTTGTTGAAAGCAATGGCAAAATGTCGCCATACGGGCTGTATGTTCAGTTCTTCTTTGTGCCCATTAAAGTTTTTAGGAACATTTTTGATTTCTGCTTCGAAATTCGCTCCGTTTCTTTGAAGTTCTAAACCATAAAATTTATCGTTGGAACCTGCAGGAGTGTAGTTTTTGCCAGAATTAGTAAAGTAAATTACATACTGTTGATGTGTAGCACCTTTATAGGCATTTTCATCGGCAAAATAATAACCATCAAATTCTATAGTGAAAATTTCGGGCAAGTAATTGTCTTTGTTCATCAAAGGTGTGATAACAGTATTGCCCAAAAGATTGATGATGTTTTCATTTTGTAGCATAGCATTTTCTGCTGAACCGTTTATTAAATCCCAACGTGAAGGAAACTCGCCATTTTCTTCACCTGCCAAATCATCTTGAAAAATAATTTTATCGCCTGGCACAAAATTATAGTTGGACCAAGGTTTTAAATCTTTGGTTGAAACCTCTTCGTTATTGGTTTCCGTTGATTCATTTTCGTTTAATTCTATTTCATCTGATGAAGTGTTTTCTGATTCCTTTTTGTTCGATTTAGGCTTTCTTTTCTTTTTTTGACCAGGCTCAAGAATACTGTCTAGGGCAGCATCGGTTTTCTTTTCGGCTTCTTGTTCTACCCTACGTTCGACCACTCGTTCAGCCGCTTTCTCAGCTCTTTTTCCAAGTTTTTTTAGAAATTGGGCATTTGCGCTAGGTGCGAAAGCGAACATACAGATAATGGGTAATGTGAATTTGAGGAACTGGTGCAAAGTTTTCATGTGCTGTGATTTTTCAAGTGTTCTTTTTAGTTTATAGCGATTAATCAACAGGCATGGTTAAACCACCATGACCATCGTTCGATCTTTAATTAGTGCCAGTAAATTAAAAAGGTTAACAACAGCAACTTAGTCTGATATTGTATTTGACAGGGAAAGATGTATAGTTGGTGTAAAATAATGTATAATCGGTAAAGTTGCTGTCAATTTGTTTTGTAAGTAATCAGCATACTGTCACGATCACGAGCCACGAGCTCCAGTTTTTTGTCATTTTCAATATCTGACAGATCTATTATAGAAGTGCCAAAGACTGGAAAACCGGGAATGGATTTCGCTTGACTATCAAAGAGGTATATTCTTTGGTTTTGAATATCGGTAACACTGATATAGATTTTATCTTGTAGATAGAATATTCTGGGTGGTGTGTAGACTCCTAATTCCAATTCTACTTGCTTCCCTTTTATGGTCAAAATATTGTCGTTCATCATTACAAGGGTATTTTCGGTTGCCGTCATACCGTGGTCATTTGATAGGTTGAAATTTGTTTTGGCCGTTTTTCCTTTCGTATCAATTTGATATAGTGTTCCTTTCTTGTCGGTAAGCGCAAATCTTTTTTTGTATCGATAAACCTCGTTTTCAGAAAAAGCGATTTTTTCGTGAACATTGGTCCTTACATCTCCAACACGGTTCAGGATTTTTAAGCTGCCATCTTGCAATTTGAAAACCAGAAAGTCTTTAGTGCCTATTACAATGTGCTTGGGTGTTCCTATTACTGGTTTTTCGGCCTTTTTGTACTTAAAGCCATCAACGATTTCACCCTTGCTGTTGTACATAAAAATCTTTTCACCTTGTGCCACTACAAATCGGTAATTCTTTTTGCCCTCATAATCAAAAACCGCCAAGGGGTTTAGATTGTCGCCCTTATATGATTTGGTTAGGTGCTTTACTTCCTTTCCGTTGCGATCTAGGGTCATGAATTGATTGTTGGTAGTGAATGTTAACTGTAATCTGCCATTTTTAAAAATGTCTACCTGTTCAATTTTCCCCTGAACCTTACCTTTTAACTGTTTTTTCCATAGAACTTTTCCTTTGCTTGAAATCAAATAAAGTAGATTGTTCTGATCCTGAACCACAATTTCTTTTTTATGGGTCAGATGGTTAATAACAAATTGGGGGTCAGTAGAAAGGGCGGCATCTAACTGAACTGAGAAAAATGGGGCCACACCACCTGATTCTTTTTCTCCTGAGGTTTTTAGAATGACGATATGGGTATGATAAAAATTCTTGTCGGTAATTGTTTGTGCACCAAAGGTATAGTTCGATAAAGTGGCTTTTTTAAAATCGTTATAAAAATCAACATTAAAGTCATCTTTTAGGATCTTGTCGATGTTCTTTGTGTTTGAAATAAAAAGTATTGTCGATTCTTTTGCCAGTTCTTTGTAGGCAGTTTTAAAAAGCGAAGATTTATTAAAGGTGTCCCCATTTTTATGATTGCTGATGATGGTCTGCAAAATGGCCTTTTCTTCAGAAAAAACAAAAGCATTTTGTATGACCACACAAAAGTTGGCATGATAGTCTTTGATAACGGGACTAAAAGTTTTGTCCAAAAAATCGGTCTTGCGAAGTTCTAGAATTTCGCTTCCCTGAAAATCCAATGTTCTCCTTGCAATCTTTTTTAAATATTCATAAATAGATTCGGATCCATAAGTGTTCAAAAGAATCACTTTCTTTGAATTTAGATAGATAAATCCAATTTCCTCAACATTATTGAAAAGCTGGTCAATAGGCGATGAAAGGTTGGCATAACTTTGCCGGTTCTTCGCAAATGTTTGGTAGTTGTCAAATGTATATGATAAGATGGCATCTGCGTTCAAGGGTGCGAAAGAAGGAGTTGAGTTGGCCATAGGAGCGGTGTTTGCAAAGAGGTCGACAAAATTCCATGTAGAGTCGTTTGCAATACTAATACCGCTAAGGTTGAGTTTTTTTTCGGTGATATTGAGGTCTAATGAAATCCAATCTGAAAAACCTGAAATACTCATTTTTGAAGTATCGCTCAGCATAGAACTTAAAAGAACATCACTATTATTAAGATTGATAAAGATGTTCGCAGCTTTGGTATTATTTGACGTTTGATATATCTTTTGGAGCGTTTCAGGTTGGGTAGGTTCGATATTATCGTCATCGAATTTTTGCAATAAACGCCTTGAGGAGCTGACTATTGTTCTTCCTTTTGATTTTAAGGCGTAAAAGGTTTCATGGTCTACCTGAAATCTATCAAAAGTAGCATCTTCAAAATCTATGCGATCAACAACAACCTTCTTAATGTCTTTTAATTGAAAGGGTTCAGGTGTTTCGGCAGTTATTAAAACAAATTCAAAAACACCTTTATTAGCTTCGGTAAATACTAAAATACTTTCAGATCCGGGTACGAGGTAGTCTAGGTATTTCACCTTTTTCAGAACCGATCTGTTTATTTTGGTGGCACTTGTTTCTTTAAAAAAATCATTTGTTCTAAGGCTGTTCTTAAAAGCGGTCAGGTCATTTATCTTGATGACCATTGATGTGTTTTCAGGTATAAAATTCAACAATGGGGTGACTGTAGTACTATCTGTTTTACAACCTAATGCCAATATAAGAACACTGAGAAAAAATAGTCCGTATTTCATAAACGACTCTTTTTACCAAAGTTAAGATTTTTCAAGTTGTAGCGTATACTGTTCAGGCAATTGTCTAAAACTTTTTCTATGGTATTTTGTGATACCGTATTTTCGAATGGCGGCACGGTGTTCTTTGGTCGGATACCCTTTGTTCTTCTTCCAGTTGTACATGGGGTACTCATCATGAAGTTTTTCCATATAGGCATCGCGATAGGTTTTCGCCAATACAGATGCAGCGGCAATGCTCATATATTTAGCATCCCCTTTGATAATACATTCATAAGGTATGTTCTTGTACGGTTTAAAACGGTTTCCGTCAACGATAATAAATTTGGGATCGCTGTTCAACTGGTCAATGGCCTTGTGCATGGCGAGTATTGAAGCGTTCAAGATATTTATTTTATCTATTTTTTTCGGATATACGTGTGCCACGCCAAAATCAACAGCGTTTTTTTCTAAAAGAGGTCTTAGTAAACCTCTTTTCTTTTCTGATAACAATTTTGAATCGTTGAGTATTTCGTTTTTAAAACCCTTAGGTAGAATTAATGCGGCCGCCGTTACGGGTCCGGCAAGACAGCCCCGGCCAGCTTCGTCAGTGCCGACTTCGTCAAGAATACTATAAAATGATTTTAGCAAAAGAAAACAGGTTTCGATTTAGTACGAATATAATTTATTTACTTAGATAAATTCGGTGATATATAATTGGGTTTATAGTAAACAACATTGTTACAAGCCCACCAAGCATAAATTAAGAAGAATACCTTAATAAGTATCGGGTAATTAAACCTCCCGAAATTTAAGGAATGGAATTAAAATTGATTGGTTCACAAACTTTCACATTTTATTACGAACAAAAAAAATTAACTTTGCCCCGTAACTTTATTCAATGAGATATATTCTTCTGGTTTTTTTAGGTGTTCTGGGTAACAGCTTGTTTGCGCAAAACGATTCCCTTCCCCCAGTTAAGGAGTTCGATACTTTGGCGCTTATAAAGAATCAAAGAGAACGGAGCGACTTAGAACCAGAACCTGTTGAAATCACCATCAAAGATTATAAGGTCATTTCTTTCGCTAGAGACACCACGTATCTTGACACCACCTTGACCATACAAAAGGAATATAAGTACAACTATCTTAGAAAAGACGATTTTGAGCTAATGCCCTTTGCTAACGTTGGTCAAACCTATACCAAATTAGGCGTTGATTTTGACCGAAAGGACCCATACCCCTTCATAGGTGCAAAGGCAAAACATTTTAATTATGCAGAGATGGAGGAGGTCGATTATTACAACGTTGCTACCCCAATGACAGACCTTCAATTTAAGACCACTTTTGAACAAGGCCAGTTATTAGATGCCCTCTTGACCTTCAACACATCGAGAAGGCTGAATTTTTCAATTGCCTATAAAGGCTTCCGCTCATTGGGCAAATACTTATTTGATCAGGCAGAATCGGGCAATTTCAAAACAACCGCCAACTATCAGACGAAGAATGGCAGATATAGCCTAAGGGCACATATAGCAGCTCAAGATGTCGTTACCGAAGAAAATGGCGGACTGATAAGTAAAGCGTTGCAATTTGAGTCGGGCGATTCAAATTTCAGCAATAGGATCAAAGTCGATGTCAGGTTCAATAATGCCGAAAATAAAATTTTGGGCAAACGTTATTTTTTCGATCACAACTATAAACTGATCAAAAAACAAAAAGATTCAAGTAGGGTAGAGAAAACCTCTTTGGCCATAGGTCATCGGTTCAATTACGAGACCAGATACTACCAGTTTTCCCAAACAGAGAAAAACCCCTATTTCGGTAATGGTCTTCTGCCCGGTATAAATGATAGGGCGAACCTAAAGACCATGTACAATCAGGTCAGTGCAGATTTCTATAACGCCACATTGGGTAGTCTGCAAGGCAACATCAACATCTATAACTACACCTATTTTTTCAACAGCATATTGATTACTGATACACAGCAAATTCAAAGCCGGTTAAAAGGTGAGGAAATCGCCCTTGGGGCCAATTACAAAAAACAAATAGGTGGGTTTATGGTTAAGGGCGATGTCAAGTACAACCTTTCTGGTGATCTTACGGGTAATATTCTAGATGCTTCGGCCAGCTATCAAATCAATGAAAATAACAAGGTCGAGTTCGCCTTTCATTCATCCTCTCGCATGCCCGATTTTAATTTCTTATTGTACCAAAGTGATTATGAAAATTACAATTGGCAGAATACGGCCACCTTTGAAAAAGAAAAAGTAAATAGCCTATACCTTAATTTAGACTCTAAAAAGTGGGGCGACCTTTCTGTAAAGTATTCCACCATTGACAATTATTCGTATTTCGCTTCCGATCCTGCCGAGACCCCCGTAGAAGGAAGTGAAAATGCCTTTATTAAGCCCTTTCAAGAAAGCAGTAGTCTGAACCATATAAAGGTAAAATACAATAAAGAGATCAAGGTGGGCAAATTTGCCCTGAACAATACGCTAATGTATCAAGATGTCACCCAATCAAACCAAGTGCTCAACCTACCGCAAGTGGTCACTCGCAATACCCTGTACTTCTCTTCAGAAGTTTTCAAAAAAGCCATGTATATACAAACAGGTATAACCTTCAAGTATTTCAGTGCATATAATTTAGATGCATATAACCCGGTTCTAGGCGAATTCTATATTCAGAACAGCGAAAAGTTGGGGGGCTACCCCATGCTCGACTTCTTTATCAATGCCCGTGTACAACAAACCAGAATATTCTTGAAATTAGAACATTTCAACTCTTCCTTTGGTAAAAGCAATTTTTATTCCGCACCAGATCATCCTTATCGTGATGCTGTCATACGCTTCGGTTTGGTTTGGAACTTCTTTTCGTAGACACAAAGTCACCTTGATCCTTAATTCGATCAATATCCTTTATTAGTAGTCCGTAAATCAAAAAAAACATCGATGGTTTTATGATGAGGGGTGCTACTTGGGTAGCACCGGGCTTTCGCCACTCGCTTTTTCTTGGGCATCAAAAAAATGATACCCAAGAAAAGAGCTCGAACAAAGGCTCTATCCCTCCCCCTAAAAAAAATATTTTTCGACATAACAATCTGAAAATAAACATCTTACATAAAACATGTATAAGCAGCTCAAAAAAAAACATATATGTATTGTGTAAGCGAAAAAACCATCTTATATTTGCACCCGCTTTGGCATTTGGGCCATTGCTTCCTTTGC
>CAZEUV010000129.1:0-8432 GCA_964515285.1 uncultured Maribacter sp.
GTGGGCGTATCAAAACAGACAGTATCGTGTTGATCGATTCTTTTGACGATTCGCTTGTTTTTAGAAATCAAGATGAATTGGTGAAATAAAGGCAACATTGTGGCGGCAGCAATACTAACCAGGCCCATAACGCTCAATCATGTGGTGGGCCAGGTGGTCAAGGTGCCGGTTGGGTCACTACTACCGATTGCGGCGGTGGCAATGATGACAACAATGGTGATACCAAAACCAAAAAATCGGTAGATTGTGCCAATTGTAATGTCAATGCAACCTCTGGTGTAAATGCCAGTAGCAGAACAAAGGCCCTAGTAGGGAGGTTAAGATACCGTCTGAGACTTGCCAAAAAAGAAGGAGATTATCTCTTGGCAAACCCAAGCTTGACAGAGACCGTAAATTCGTATGTCAGCATAAAGGGTACAAATACTCATACAAAAACCGTTGTCAAAAATATCATAAGAACGTCTATTTCGGGCAACCTAATCTCGGCAGCGCCCTTCATCAAATACCCGAAAAACAAGGCGAAGGAGTATAAAAGAAAATACCCTAAACTTACCGAGTATTTAAAGAATCAATTGCCTAAAGTGGCCAATATCAAAAAAATCACTGCTGCCATACACAAATTCACTAAATTGCCTTTACATCAAATCCAAAAAGAACTGAAATGGGGTGAAGGGCCTGAACTGGAGATCGTGCAGTTGGATGGTTATCCTGATTGTTCTACTTGTGACGAAGATGTGGTTGGGCATTTTTCAAAAAAAACTCCAGAAAAAATTCTTATTGATATTGACTTTGTGAATAAACTGGAATCTGGTAATATCGACGAAATGGAAACAGATGGAGATGCCTTTTTATTCTTCCTCGGCACCACCATTTTACATGAGTTTGTTCACAACAAAGAATTTAATAATAAGAATTTCACATTCGTTGGAGAAGAAGGGGTTAAATACGAAATAGAGGTCTATGGTACAAATGTTTCTCCTGAAAATGCACGTTGGGTACTGAACCAATTAAAGTAAAGATTATGAGAAATAAAATTTTAATAGGTTTAATATTTACCATTTTATTGTCAGGCTGTAAAAAAAAGGTTGAAAAGTCAAATATTTCTTCCTCAGAAGGTGTACAAGAAACAGGCAGCTGTCTAGAAAAACAAGATAAAGAACAAATAGTGAAAGCGATATTAGGTGTAGATGATATGAACGAATATGTAAAACCTACTTTGGAAAATGCCGAAAATATAGAATTGTTGAAAAATGAATTTATCACAAAAGATATGTCGATCAAAATAGAAGACGGTTCAGTACAAATAGTAGATTTGCTAAATGCCGGCGAAAAAGTTTTTAAACTTGATTTTCAAAACATTGATTGTGCTGAAAAAAAAATGCCATTTACCATTTGGTACGAATTTGAGCATGCTGACTTAACAGGCTATGTATTTAAAAAAAACATTAAGTGGCATGTAAAAATCACAGGCCATGGTATAGTAGATTGACTGTCCAAAAAACTCTCCCCCATCTAAAATAACCAGTGGCGGGGTAGAACGTTTTTTTTGTTTGCCAAGGGTAAGAAAGATTGGCCTTTGGTAAAAAAAAATCGAATACTCAGAGTATTGATTACTATTGATATTGAATTGTTATGATGAGGTATTAATCAAATAACTAAGTTGATTTCCAATATTTAGGACACTAAATCGAATAATTACAATTATATAATATTTTAATTTGAGACCCTTTTGAAAAACCTATTTCTTTTATTGACAATGATAAGCTCTATGCTTTCTTACTCACAGGAAGAGCCTGTTAAGGTAGCCGTTATTGAATCAGAAACTGAATTAGTATTCAGTGCAATAAACAATACACAAATTCAACAAGAAATAACTCTTGAAATTATCGCAAAAAACCTTAGAGGGTATAAAACACCCATCACCAAGCTTGTTCCTGCAAAAGACACGGTTTCACTGATAAGTCTTTACTATGTTCAGGGAAAAGAGTGGAATTACCGGACCAATCATTCACATAAGCCAAAACCAACAGAAAAGGAAATAGCCCAACAAGACGAACAGCTAAAAGGCAAAACCTTGAAAAATATTGATGGTATTAATAAAGGTATTGTATTGTTTTATCAAGATGGCTGCCCCAGATGTGCATATGTCACTACGTATATGCTAGATAACGACATTGATTTTAAAATGCTGGATGCGACCGGAAAAACCCAAAACAACAAACTGATGTGGAATTTGATACAAACGAAAAATCCTGAAATGAAAAATGTTACTTTTCCTGTGTTTTTAATCAATGGAAATATATCGTACAATATCGAAGACCTAAAGGGTTTTACATCTAAATTGAAAGATTTCAACTTAAATCCGATTACCAACTAGCGAAGTACTCAATAATCTCTCAAAAGAACTGTTGAGTGGGCGTATCAAAACAGACAGTATCGTGTTGATCGATTCTTTTGACGATTCGCTTGTTTTTAGAAATCAAGATGAATTGGTGAAATAAAGGTCTTGATCGATTTTAGGATGTTCTTTCAGATTCTCGTCTGAAAAAACGTCCTTTTTTATCAACAATATATACCATGCAGTATATAGATTATATATCTTCGTATAAAATTGACTGTAAAACATGTCGACCAAGGCCGAAAGAACAACCGCTTATATTATAGAAACCGTTGCTCCTGTATTCAATAAATTCGGGTACATAGGTACGAGCATGAGCGACCTTACAGAGGCTACAGGACTTACCAAGGGGGCTCTGTACGGTAATTTTGAGAATAAAGAAGCATTGGCATTGGCGGCATTTGAATTTAACAGCAAACGCTTGCTAAACGTAATCGATGAGAAATTAAATTCAAAAGGTACATCCATAGAAAAAATATTTACACTCACCAAGTTTTATCGCAACTATGATATTTTCACCTTGGAGTTTGGTGGGTGCCCAATCTTAAATGTTGGTGTAGACGCCCAGCACAATAACAAATTATTGGCCGCTGCTGTTGGTGAGACCATTAGGGTCATAGAAGGAAAAATAGCCTTGGTGCTTGAAAATGGTGTAAATAACAATGAATTATATCTTCCTGTCACCCCTCTTCAGTTTGCAAAGCAATTATATACCATGCTTCAAGGAGCCGTCTCTATGTTTACGATAACCCAGGATAGAAAATATTTAATGAATACAGTAGCTTACCTAGAACTGCTTATCAAAAACGAGTTGAAAAAATAATCGCTTACTGCGGCAATCGCTACTGAATTATTTTCCTACCACTCTAAAGATCCATGTTTTACCTGAGTATTTACCGTTGAAATTGCTATTTCTTCCTTTTCGAGCTTCGCTCATAGTGTCATAACGCTTCAAATAGGCGTAATTATAGTTGTTCAGACTTCTCAAGAACGATTTTGGTTGCATGCCTTTATCGGCTAGGTCTTTCATAAAGGCATTGAAATACTTCTGGGTACCAAAGACATTGGCAATCAAATAGAAACCGGGCTCCAGACCATCTTCGGTGTCCACTTCTTCATATTTCTCACCAGCTTCTGGCTTAATCGGTGCTTTTTCTTGAGCCACTTCTACCACCTCTTCGGCTACTTTCTTTTCTACCTCCTCTGCTGCTACTTTGACAGCTTCGATAGCATCTAGACGTTGTTGTTCTTCCGCAGCCTTCGCAGCCTCAGCCAGTGCTTCTTTCTTTTTGGCTTCCTCATTGATTGCATCGAGTTTTCTTTGTTCTTCCAATTTATCGGCCTCTGCCTTAGCGATCGCCTCTTTCTCCTTTTTTAGGTTTTCTATACGTTGTTGCTCTTTTGCAACTTCCTTCGCAGCAGCCAAAGCTTCCTCTTTTTTGGCCTCTTCAGATTTTGCTAGCTCTTGTTCCTTTTCTTGTTTTTTGCTCAAGGCCAGAGTTGCTTCTTGTTTCTTAATGGCATCGAGTTTTCTTTGTTCTTCTAGTTTATCGGCCTCTGCCTTGGCGATTGCCTCTTTCTCCTTATTTAAGTTTTCAATACGTTGTTGCTCTTTTGCAACTTCCTGCGCAGCGGCCAAAGCCTCTTCTTTTTTAGCCTCTTCATATTTTACTTGCTCTTGTTCCTTTTCTTGCTTTTTGCTCAAGGCCAAAGCCTCTTTTTGTTTCTTGACAGTGGCAATGGAATCTTTTCGTTGCTCTTTCGCCAAAGTCTTTTCTTGCGCTGCCAGTTTTCTGGTTTCTTTTTTACTGAGTGTTTGGGTCACTTCTTCTTCGGGTTCTTTTTCCTCGATTTCATTTTCTTCGGACTCTTTTTCCTCGGTTACCTCTACACCGTTGGCCAAAGCCTGTGCTTTTTCTAATTCCTCTTGCATTTTTTCCAAAGTAGCTTCCTCATTCAAAAGAACTATCTGCGAATCAATAAAATCATTGCTGACCACCTCACGTCGTTCTTCGGGTTTTCCTAAAAAATACGAGGCGATTATCTCAAAAGAAGGATCCTTAGAATTTATTGAAGCACTTGTTCCAAATTCTAATACAGCACCTAACGAAAACCGATTGAGAATAGTTCCACCACCTCCTACTGAAATTCCGTAGAAATTATTGTACCCCAATTGACCCCAATATTTTTGAGTGCTCAACAAGGCATTGACACCTATTTGATTTTCTTGCTCCGGTATGGTTCTTAAGTAGACCGATGGTCTAATATACGCCGTTGAATCTGAGGCGAACACAGGAAAATCATACGAGGCTATACCCATGAATATTTTATCGGAAGTCACAGTATTGCTCTCTTTCTTCTTGAAGTTATAATCAACTAAATTTTCAGAAGCAAGACCAAGAGAGAACTTTTCAATAGACAAATTGATACCTGGTGCAAATTGTAAAATAAAGTCATTGGTGGCCTCGGTTCGAGGTAACCCTGGCAATGGTTCGGGCCGAAAGCGATCATCTGCCAGCTCTTGTACAAAACCGAAAAGGTTAGCACCGACAGAAAGTTTGATCAATGGATTGAATTTGATGGAATATGCATAATTGACCACCCCCCCGGTGTTGAAAAAAACACCTGTATTATGCTGAAAGAAAGCAGCCCCTGCCGCTGATTTATCATCCAACGACCTCGTATAGTTCAAAAACAGGGTTGTTGGATCTGTATCGATATTCTGCCATTGCCAACGCGTCCAAAATGAAACGGACTCAGGGTTATTGCGATCCAAAGAAAATGTGGGATTGAATAAACTTGAGTTATATTGCGTTAAGGCATGTTGTCTTAAATCGGCAGGCAACGATACCTCTTGTGCGGTACCAACGAATAAAATCAAGAAAATTGATATTAGGGCAGCATATTTGATCATATGCAAAAAAACAAAAAACAGCTAGTCCTGCATACTAATTAGCCTTAATTTTAGTTACAATAAAAGGAAAGTTTTCAACAATGCTATCAACAAATTGTCAACAATTATGAAACAACTTAAAACGATACTGATATTTTTTCTATTCTTAGGTGTTATCGGTTGTAAGGAAGATAAAAAGATTATTGAAGAAACTCCTGTTGATGCAGGTATTTCCACCTTTTATTTCATCCGCCATGCGGAAAAGGAAAGAGGAGATCCAGAAAACGTAGATCCAGAATTAAACCAAGACGGGCTCGGCCGGGCCATGCATTGGGCTGAGATATTAATAGATGTGGAACTCGATGCTATATACAGTACCGATTATGCCAGAACGGCAATGACGGCAGCGGCAACATCAGTGAAAAAGGATGTTGATGTTGAATATTACGACCCGCAAACAATTGACATAGACCAGTTTAAAGTTGATAATCTAAATAAAAAGGTCTTGGTGGTAGGCCATAGCAACACCACGCCCGACTTTGTCAATAGCATGATCGGAGAAGATAAGTACTATGCCATGGACGATGATGACAACGGAAGCCTTTTTATTGTTCAAATCGTAAATGGTATTGCTACCTCACAACAATTGCATATTAATTGTAATTGCCCTGACGAACGTGAATAGCCTTCAATTCAATTTTAGATAACAGTTCTAGTTCATCATTGATAAACAGGCTGTCGATTTTTAAGATCTTTGCTGTAGAATCTTTGGGCTTGAGGTTCATATAGTCTACAAATCGAATGCCGTTCACGTACCTTTCATTATAAGCCTGCCTAAAACGCATACCTCCACCATTGACATGAAATTCATAACCAAGGTAATCAGGTTTTAAAGTGGTTTTATTGAACCAATATAAATAGGTGTCGTCAAAATCGTCTCCACCCCCTTCTTGGTCAAAAGTAACTTTTACTTTATAGTAGGTTGCGCCTTTAATGTCAATTTCACCCAAAAGTTCTTTGTGTACCGCAGGGTCGTTCAACCCATATGGAAGCTGTGCAAAATAATGAACCGAATTTACGGCGTTGGCATAAATACTCGACAACGAATCAGTAAGGATGATCAAACTATCGTTCTTATAGCGCAGAAACCCTTTAGGTGATTTTATATCCAACAAGTGAATCGTATCGTTTTTAAGTAATCGCCTTAATACTTTTAATCCTTCCATCTTCTCAGCGGTATATGTTCTCTTTCTAAAATCAAATGATATGGTATGGGTTTCATATAGATCACCACCACAAACCGTGATGCTCTTATCCACAATTTGCTGTACTGACAATGTCATAGCTGGTTTTTTCTCTTTACAGCTTAGAATAAATACTATTAAAAAGGCAAGAATGATTTTCTTCATGGTATTGTTTTGGTAACTGTTCGTAAAAGTGCTTTACTCTTTACAAAACGGAGGCTGAAAATACGATAAAATATTACTATAAGAGCGTGCGCGTGAAATTGCCGACCAACAGCATCTACCCTTATTTTAATGTGATGCAAAGCCTTTTGATCCATTTAGGAGCGTTCAATAGGTTGTAGAACGCAAAAATGTTTTTACTTTTACGGTATGCTTCAGAAAAAAATCAATATCAAAAACAAGAAAGCCCGTTTCGAGTATGAGCTACTCGATAAATATATGGCAGGTTTGGTTTTGGGCGGAACCGAGATAAAATCGATCCGTGAGGGCAGGGCCTCTATTTCTGAAAGTTTTTGTGAATTCAATGAGCAGGGCGAACTCTTTATCATCAATATGCAGATAGACGAGTATTCACACGCCTCTCATTACAATCATAAACCAAAGGCCCAAAGAAAATTGCTCTTGAACAAACGGGAGCTTAAAAAACTACAAAAAGAGGTCAATACCTCAGGACTCACCATTATTGCGCTAAATCTTTTTCTCAACGACCGCGGACTTGCAAAACTCAATATTGCCCTCGCCAAAGGTAAAAAGCTATACGACAAACGAGAAAATATAAAGGATAGGGACAATAAAAGAAACCTTGCCCGTATCAAAAAAGAATTCAATAACTAAAATAAAAAGTATTGGCTAAGTGATGGTTAGAGTGTTATCGTTCTTGTACTAATCACACGGTGTCCTATCTTTAATAATGAGTAACTTAATACCTTTGTTACCTGACATATATCAACCAACATGTTCTGGAATAAAAAAAAGAAATTACCGATTACCGAAGAAGACAAAGTTTGGGTTGATGCAGACCTAAATTGGTTGCGAACGGAATTTGGACAAGAACATTTTATGGAAATCCGAACTGTTACCCCTACAAAGGATTTTTATAACAGAACATTTAACGGAACTGAAAAGGATGCGGAATTTATTCTTGAACGGACTATGGAATTAATGAATATCCGTAAGGTTGAAATAAAACTCGATTTCTTTTCTGACCAACCAATTGAAATGGAAGATGGAACTATTTTAACAACACCTGCTGATATTGATGGAAGTTGGATAAGTGCTTCGGGAACATATGAGCAAACTCGAGATGAAACGATAATAAGATTAGAAAGAGGACAATTAAAAAACCCTATTTCTCTTATTGCAACTATTTCGCACGAATTAGCACATCAGATTTTATTGGGAGAAAACCGAATAGAAGAAAATGACGAATATTTGACTGACTTCACCGCAATCACTTACGGTTTTGGGATTTTTATTGGCAATTCCCGATTCAATTTTTCATCATTTTCGACAAATGGAGAATTTGGGTGGCAATCAGGTAGTCAAGGTTATTTGCCGGAACAAATAATCGCCTATGCAATGGCTTGGTTATCTAACGAAAGGAAGGAGAAATTTGACTATCAACTATATCTGAACAAATCAATGAAAAAGTATTTTGAACAAGGTGTCGAATACTTGACTAAACTGAAAGATAGATAAATACGTGTGGTAATAATACCAATAATTCAGTGCTCTCTTATTTCAAAAAAGAAAAATCCCAATTTTTAACAAGCTTGATTCCCTACTGAAAAAAAATTCTATCGGATCTCCCACACCGAAATCATAGGCAAACGTTACTACCCCCATCAATTCTTCTTCTCCAAAAGCGGTACAAAACGAAATGACCCAAATTCTT
>CAZEUV010000130.1:0-8392 GCA_964515285.1 uncultured Maribacter sp.
CTTTTTCATCATTCCTCCTCTGAAGATGCCTCTTCATCTACTGAAAAATCGGTCATGCCATTTTCATGAAGAAGGTTGTACCACTGAACCACTTTTTTAATATCACTGGCATATACCCTGTCTTCATCATAATTGGGCAATATCTCAAAGAAGTACTCTTCTAACTGAATTTTTTCAGATTTATGGGTTATTGAGGTTTTGCCACCCTTTTCTTTCACCTGTATCTTTTTGAAGACCTCGCGTAGAGGCAGTTCTTCATCCAAAGTATAAATAGCGATTTCTGAAAGTACACTGACATTGCTACGTAAGCTAACGGTCAGCTTTTTACCATCCAATAAAGATTCGGCCACAAAACCACTTCGGGTTTGGGTCAATAATTTGAAGAGGCCGGGTTTTCCTCCAATCGATAAAATTTTATCCAATATCATGTATATACTTAGTTACTTGAATTATTTCTTTTATAAAATCAACAACCTCTACCCCTAACTGCCTGCAGGGATGCAAGGAATGCTTCAGAAAAGACTATTTTAAATTTTGAGGCCCGGCGACCGAAACGGGCGGGCAAGCCTCGAGAAACCAAACCCTCAATGAGGGATTCAAAACGCAAATATTAAACTTTTACTTCAATTAGAAGCAAGATCTAGCGACCTTTTTTAATATTCGGAAATCGCATTCTGTAATCTACTTTGATTTTTCCTTTCGATATATTGGTCAGCCTTCCCTTGAGCATACGTTTTTTCAATGCAGATAGCTTGTCGGTAAATAAGATTCCCTGAATATGATCGTGCTCATGTTGAATGACCCTAGCCAGTAATCCGTCATAGGTTTCGGTATATGATTTGAAATTCTCATCAACATAGGTAATGGTAATGGTATCTTTTCTCTTAACATCTTCACGCACATCGGGTATACTCAAACAACCTTCGTTAAAAACCCATTCCTCACCCGTTTCTTCATCAATATGGCCATTGATAAAAACCTTCTTAAAACCGTTCAGTTCATTTTGTTCTTTTTCTGTCAACTCGGTATCATCGGCAAATGGCGTTGTATCTACCAAGAACATACATATCGGCAACCCTATTTGAGGTGCGGCAAGACCTACACCATTAGCCTGGTACATGGTTTCCCACATATTTGAAATAAGTGCTTTCAACTTTGGGTAGTCAGCAGTTATTTCACCACATTTCTTTCTTAATATCGGGTCGCCGTAAGCAACAATGGGTAGTATCATTTACTTTCTGTTTAAATAGGCCTGAAGAATAATGGTTGCACTAATTTCATCGATCAAAGCCTTATCTCTACGTTTTTTTTTCTTTAAACCACTATCTATCATAGTCTGAAATGCCATTTTAGAGGTGAATCGTTCATCTTGCCTTTCAATGGGTATTTTGGGAAATACTTTTTTCAAACGGCTCAAAAACGGAGTTATGAAAATTTCTGCCTCTGAGGGGGCATTGTTCATTTGTTTGGGTTCGCCAACAATAAAACATGCTACTTTTTCATGAGCAACAAATTTCTTCAAAAAGTCGAGCAATTCATGGGTGGGTACGGTAGTAAGACCCGAAGCAATCAACTGTAACTCATCGGTCACGGCGATTCCGGTTCTTTTCCGCCCATAATCCAAAGCAATGATTCTCGCCAATTTTTATGATTTATACAAAAATAAACGATAATTTGTTATAAGTATAAAATTGACGATGATTTAATACCCTACTACCTATATTTACCGAAATTTCAGTTAGCAAAATGACCGATTTAAGAAGTACTATCGAAAATGCATGGGAAAACCGTGAATTATTAAAGGAACAGGCGACTCAAGATGCCATACGCAAAGTCATGGATTTATTGGACGCTGGCAAACTGCGTTGTGCAGAACCAACTTCTAATGGATGGCAGATCAATGAATGGGTGAAAAAAGGTGTAGTGCTTTATTTTCCCATACAAAAAATGGAAACCCTAGAGGTAGGGATTTTTGAATACCACGATAAGATTCCGTTGAAAAAAGGATATGCCGAAAAAGGCATTCGTGTGGTTCCGCATGCAGTAGCCAGGCACGGTTCGTACATCGCTAAAGGTACGATTCTAATGCCGAGCTATATCAATATAGGCGCTTACGTTGATGAAGGTACTATGGTAGACACATGGGCCACCGTAGGTAGCTGTGCGCAGATCGGTAAAAATGTGCATTTGAGCGGGGGTGTTGGTATCGGCGGTGTTTTAGAGCCTTTACAGGCTTCACCCGTAATTATAGAAGACAATGCTTTTATAGGATCAAGATGTATTGTAGTAGAAGGCGTGCATGTTGAAGAAGAAGCCGTACTCGGCGCTAACGTAGTATTGACCGCCTCAACAAAGATAATTGATGTTACTGGTACTGAGCCTATTGAAACAAAGGGTAGGGTTTCTGCCCGTTCGGTTGTTATACCAGGGAGCTACACCAAGACATTTCCGGCAGGAGATTTTCAGGTGCCTTGTGCGCTCATAATCGGTACACGAAAAGAAAGTACAAACAAAAAGACCTCACTGAACGATGCATTAAGGGAAAATAATGTAGCTGTATAAAATTGTAGGAAATTTATCGATCTAGATATAATTTTTTGAGGTTTTTGCAGTTATTGTAAAAGACCACTCCAATGCTAATAACCTACGAATACAGTCTATGGGGCTTCAAAGAAAGAAAATATCCGCACTTATCATTACCTACAATGAGATTGGCTATATAGAAAATTGCATACAGTCTGTTGCTTTTGCCGATGAGATCATTGTTGTAGATTCTTATAGTACCGATGGTACATATGAATACTTATCAGCGCACCCTAAGGTAAAAGTAATTCAACATCCTTTTAAAAATTACACTGTGCAAAAAGCATTTACATTGGCCCAAGCCAATAACGATTGGGTCATTTTCATAGATGCCGACGAAGTAGTTACACCTATATTGAAGCAAGAAATCGTCGATACGGTCAACGGGCAAAAAAAGCATGTTGCCTATTGGTTTCGTAGAAAATTCATGTTTCAACAAAAAAGATTGCGCTTCAGCGGTTGGCAGACCGATAAAAATTATCGGCTTTTTAGAAAAAGTAAAGTGCGGTTTTCTGAAAAACGCATCGTACATGAAACCTTGATCGTCGATGGCAGCTCAGGTGTGCTAACATCTAAACTCACCCATTTCTGCTACAGAAATTATGACAACTACAAAGGTAAAATGCTCTGCTACGGCAGGTTGAAAGCTAAGGAAGCACTACAGGTCAACAAACGCTTTAGCTATGCGCTGCTTCTCATAAAACCTGCTTTTAGGTTTTTGTACAATTACATCGTACGGCTTGGTCTGTTGGACGGGGCAAAAGGTATTACAATATGCTACCTTAATGCACTGGGAGACTGGGAGCGATATTTGGAGCTTAAACGGTTGGAACGCACCGAAAAGCTTCCGAAGTTAAAAACCCTGCAACAAAGTACGGGCAGAATATAGATTTCGGCACGTTTTTAAATCACTTTGCTACTCAGTTGTTTTTATGGCTTCAAGACTTCTATCATTATTAGAGAAGTCAACTATTCTTTTCAATAATTTCAAATTTAGGTTTGCAAAGGGTTTTTAGTATATTAGTACTACTTTTACATCTAAGCCGTGAACACATCAAGGAAACTATCAGCGACCGATATCTTTCTGAGCTGAACAACTTGAGCAATCCGTAATAAAGTGACGCTTTTTATTTGAATCTTTGCTTCTTGAAAACGTTCGTAAGTTGATTTAATAACAGATACTATTTTGAAAATTATTATTCTCGCAGCCGGAATTGGCTCTAGATTGGGAAATCCTTTTCCCAAACCTCTTACCCCGTTGAACAACGGTAAGAGTATATTGGGCATGCAGATAGAAAACCTTAGCACACTGTTCAGCATAGATGATATAAACGTAGTCGTAGGGTTTAAAAAAGACTTGATAATGGAACGTTTTCCAGAACTCTTATATATTTACAATCCGTTTTTTGACCAAACCAATACTTCCAAAAGTCTTTTAAAAGCACTGCGCAAGAATAAGAAAAATGCCGTTCTGTGGTTAAATGGCGATGTTGTTTTCGATAGTGCCCTTCTCTCTGTCTTAAAACCTTATATTGAGAAAAATGTTTCTTTTGTAGCGGTAAATACAAGTAAAGTTGGCGATGAGGAAATAAAATACACTCTAAAAGAAAATTACATACACAAACTTTCTAAAACCGTAGAAAACGGCCTTGGCGAAGCTGTGGGCATAAATTTTATTGCTTCTAAAGATATTGCACGTTTAATTCATAGGTTGGAAGAGTGTGACGACAATGATTATTTTGAAAAAGGACTTGAAATTGCCATTCAAAAAGATGGACTGAAAATTTCGGCTGTTGATATTTCGGAATTTGATTGTATGGAAGTGGATTTCAAGGAAGACTTGGAAAACGCGAACAATATCTTCCGAAAATGAAATTTATCCTCTTTTGCCAAAATGCTTATTCCTTTGGTATTCTGAAACCTATTAGAAATGAGCTTTCAAAACATAGCGATAACTACGTTTGGTATCTCTCTAAAAAATTGCTCGGAAAGTTTCCCTTTAAAAATGAACCCCATACAACAAGTATCTTAGATCTTCGATTTTTTGATGCTGATGTCATTTTTGTACCGGGCAATGAAGTGCCGTATTATCTAAAAGGTTTGAAAACTCAAATTTTCCACGGTTTGGCGGGCGAAAAAAAAGGCCATTTTAGAATACGGCATTATTTTGACCTTTATCTTACCCAAGGCCCTTATTTCACAAATAGATTTAACGAACTTAAAGAAAAACACGGCAATTTCGACGTTGTCGAGACCGGATGGCCAAAACTCGATGTGTACGATACCGAAAGAAACAACTACGATAATGATAAAAAAGCACTTTTAAAAACCTATGCCACCGATAAGATAGTACTCTACGCACCAACATTTTCCCCAAGTCTTACGTCTGCACCGAATTTACTGGATGCCATAGAAAAACTCGCCCTAGATACAGGTTATATTATCATAGTGAAATTTCATGACTTAATGGACCCTCGCTGGATAAGTGCCTACAAAAAGATATCGGGCGAACATGCCAATATAGTATTGAAGGAAGACAAGAATATTATCAAGTTTTTACTTATGGCAGATATACTCATAAGTGATACTTCATCGGTCATCTATGAATTTTTATTGCTGAACAAACCCGTGATATCGTACAATACCATCTCGAAAAATATACGTTGGGAAAATTTGACCCAGAGCGGCCATCTTACAAAAAGTGTTCTAGGCAACTTGAAAAAAGATGCCTTCGGTAATGAACGAGAGCAATTGAACAAAATGTACCATCCGTATCAAGATGGAAAATCTGCCGAAAGAATGGTACTTGCCGTAAAAAACCATATTCGTGAAAATGGTGTGCCAGGGTATAGAGATCTTTCTTTGATAAGAAAATTGAAAATAGATTCGATTTTCGGAAAACCATTGCAGAATTTATGGAACGGAAATAAAAAAAATAAAATTTCAGCTACATTGATAACCTTTAATGAAATCTTGAATATTGATGCCGTTCTTGAAAACGTTCAATTCGCCGATGAGATCATAGTAGTCGATTCTTTTAGTACCGATGGTACTTTTGAGCGTGTCAAAGAACACCCCAAGGTCAAGTTGCTACAACGTGCTTTCAAAAATTATACAGACCAGAAATCTTTCGCTATGGCACAGGCATCTCATGATTGGATCCTGTTCATGGATGCTGATGAACGGCTGACCGATGTGTTGAAGAACGAGATTCTCGTTACTGTAAACTCAGATAATTCCGCGGCCGCATATTTCTTTTATCGAACGTTTATGTTCCAAAAAAAAATATTGCGCTTTAGTGGTTGGCAAAGTGATAAAAATTTCAGGTTATTCAGAAAAAGCAAAGTGGCTTTTGCCCAAGACCGTATCGTTCACGAGACCTTGGTCGTAGACGGTAAAATTGACGTGCTCAAAAACAAATTGATTCATTATTCTTATAAAAATTACAAAGATTATAAAGGTAAAATGGTAAAATACGGTCAAATGAAGGCCCAAGAAGAGCTGAACAAAAATTACACACCCAACCTCTATCACTTTCTTTTTAGGCCATTTTATAGATTTTTCAACCATTACATCTTACGGTTTGGGTTTTTAGATGGTAAAAAAGGAATCATTATCAGCTATCTGAACGCCCTAGGCGTTTATTCTCGATACAAAGAATTACAAAGATTAAAACAATTGGAAAAAAAGAAAAGCGGGGTCAGTACCGATGCCAAGATCTGAACAAAACAATATTACTTCTCACAGAAAAGAAATTGGCTATATTTACGCAGCATATTCTAGCACCTGCAGACCACATGAAGTTTCTTGTTATCCAACAAAAAATGATAGGCGATGTTTTGGCCAGCACAATTATTTGTGAGAGTCTAAAACATCATTTTCCCGATGCCATCGTTCATATGGTCGCCAATGAAAATACGTTACCGGTACTACATAATAATTCATTTATTGATGAGGTTGTAGTATTTAAAAACGAGTACCGAAATAGCAAAAGAGCTTTTTACCGTTTTTTAAAATCCCTAAAAAAAACTAAGTATCAAGCTGTCATTGATTCCTATGGCAAACTTGAGAGCAATTTAATTACACTGTTCGCCCAAGCAGATCAAAAAATCGGAAACCGCAAATGGTATACTCGCTGGGTATATACTGATACGGTAACTCAAGTAAGGATCCCCAATGACAAAATTCCGCTTTCGGTCTCCAATAGATTAATGCTTTTAGACCCTATAGTGCCGAATAACGATTTTATTGCCTATCCAAAACTTTATCTCACAGCACACGAACTTCAAAAGGCGAAAAAAAAAATAGTTGAATTAAAGGAATTCGACAGACAAAAAATCATTATGATAGGAATTCTTGGTAGTGCTTCACATAAGACCTACCCCTCAAGCTACATGGCAAAAATACTTGACATCATTTGTACCAACTGCAACGCTAAACTTTTATTCAACTATATTCCGAAGCAAAAGAAAGAAGCCCTGCAAATTTTTGAACTTTGTAGCCCAAAGACCAAAAATCATATCGAAATCGATTTTTACGCAAACTCCCTTCGCGATTTTATCGGGCTGTTGTCGCAATGCGATATGTTAATAGGTAATGAGGGCGGTGCCGTAAATATGGCCAAAGCCCTTGATGTACCCTCTTTTTGTATTTTTAGTCCGTTTATCATAAAAGGCGCTTGGCACGGAGATGTATACAAGAATCAAAGTAGCGTTCATCTACGTGATTACCGACCAGAGCTCTTTGGAAAGATGGATAAAAAACAGATTAAAAAAAACATCAAGGAACTGTACAATGCCTTTGAACCAACTCTTTTTAAAGAAGAGTTTCTTGGTTTTCTAACGAAATATTGCCCCTGATTTATTAAAATGGACAGTAGACAATTGAAAAAAACAAAGTTTCAGATATCGATCATCATCATCAACTACAACTCATCAGAGTTTACGGTCAAGTGCATTGAGAGTGTGCTGGAGCATACCTCAAAGTCGCTTTCTTACGAAATTATCGTGGTAGACAATGCTTCTGAAAAAGAAGATTACGATAGCTTGAAACTATACATAAACGAATTGGGATCACAAATAGTTTCGTTGCGCAGAAGCAGGATCAATACAGGTTTCGGTGGGGGCAATATGCACGGGGTACAGTTTGCGCATGCCGAATACTACGTATTTCTCAATAATGACACATTGCTATTAGATGACCCCATAAAAACCTGCTATGATCTTATGCAACAAAAAGCCGATGCAGCGGTATGTGGACCTCAAATATATAACGAGAAACAAGAAAAACAATTAAGTTTTGATCATTTCACATCCTTCGGAAGAGAGGTTTTTGGAAAGAAGGCCATCGAGTTATTTTCTCCCAAAACCAAACCTAATAGAAGAAAAACATACACAGACCCCATTTCAGTGAACTATGTAAATGGAAGCTTTATGTTTTTTAGAGCCAGTGATTTTAATACCGTTGGTGGATTTGATACCTCCATTTTCCTATACTTTGAAGAAAGTGATATTTGCTACCGTCTGAAAAAAAAGAACAGAAATACCTACTTTGTACCATCAGCATCCTATCTGCATTACCAAGGCAAAAGTATAAACAAGACCAAAATACCGATCGCCATTAAAATAGAGCTCAAAACCTCTATGTTCTATGTTATCAGAAAAAATTATGGGTATCTGCACTATCAAGCCTTACGATTGTTCTTTATTATTAGATATGGATTGGTTTCTTTGGTAAAACCCAAATATTTCAAATTGTTCCATCGTATTTTAATCGGGCTCCCCTTGGGCAAGTCATTAAAACAAAAACA
>CAZEUV010000131.1:0-8308 GCA_964515285.1 uncultured Maribacter sp.
TTGCAATTGGCTATGAAGCGGGTGGCCTTATCGGCCGAATCAGAATAAATGACCCCACCGAACTGCATTTCTCCTTTTGCATTTTTCACAACCTTTCGTTGGTTGGCAACTATACCAACGGCCCAACCATCGATACGCGCATAGCCTGTCAATATTGTCTTTCCGTAATCTTTCTTGTATTCTTCAAAATCAGAACCATCAACCAAACGGTTTATGATTTCGAGCATATCGTATTGGTCGGTTCTTGAACTCGGCAAGATACCGTAGATGTCCTCAGCCTTTTCTTTTGGTTTTGAAGATTTTGTACGGTTATATCCGGCCAAATCAAAATCACCGATTTTATCAACGATATTTTTAATGATGTCGAGCGCATCTTTATCATCTTTTGCTTTATAATCGGTAACACCGCTAATTTCACAATGCGTGGTCGCTCCACCTAAGGTTTCATTGTCAATGGCCTCACCTATGGCAGCTTTTACCAGATAGCTTCCGGCCAAAAAGATACTTCCCGTTTTGTTTACGATAAGTGCTTCATCGCTCATAATGGGCAAATAGGCGCCGCCTGCAACGCAACTGCCCATTATTGCAGAAATTTGGGTGATTCCCATACTGCTCATTACGGCATTGTTTCTGAAAATACGGCCAAAATGTTCCTTGTCCGGAAAAATCTCATCCTGTAACGGAAGATATACCCCAGCACTATCTACCAGATAGATAATGGGCAGTCTGTTCTCAACGGCGATTTCTTGGGCGCGCAGATTTTTCTTTCCGGTTATCGGAAACCACGCACCGGCTTTTACGGTCGCATCGTTAGCGACCACAATGCACTGTTTGCCACGTATATGGCCGATTTTGATAACAACCCCGCCTGACGGGCAGCCGCCATGTTCTTCGTACATACCTTCACCGACCAAGGCTCCGATTTCAATACTGTCTTTGTCAGAATCCAAAAGATAGGCGACACGCTCTCTAGCGGTCATCTTGCCTTTGGCTCGATGTTTTTCAATTTTGGCTTTGCCACCACCAAGTTTTATTTTTGCCAGTCTTTTTTTTAATTCTGATACCAGTAATTTGTTATGATCTTCGTTTTTATTGAAGTTGAGGTCCATTTATATCTTGGTTTCTTTTAATACATAATAACAGGTTAAAGATAAGGAGTATAATTGATTACATTTGGTAAATTTCAATAATCGGCAATGGAAAATAAAATCAGATGGGGAATCGTAGGCCCTGGGAATATAGCCCATAGTTTTGTAAAAGACCTGCTATTGGTAAAAGGCGGTGAGTTAATAGCTGTAGGGTCCAGAAATCTAGAAAGGGCCCAGAAATTCGCCACTGAATACGGTGCTGCCCATTCTTTTGGTTCTTACGAAGAACTTTTTACTTCTGAAGAGGTCGATGTTATCTATATAGCTACACCACATACTGCCCATGTTGAATTAGCGATATTGGCCATGGATCACGGTAAGCATGTTCTCTGTGAAAAACCCATGGGGGTGAATACGGGCGAGGTTGAAACAATGATCGCCGCCGCAAAACGTAATAAAGTTTTCTTGATGGAAGCCCTATGGAGCCGTTTTAACCCGTCAATTCGCAAAGTAAAGCAAATGATTACCGATGGTGCAATAGGAAATCTTGGGTATCTTCATGCCGATTTTGCCTTTTACGGACTAGATCGAGATGAAAACGGACGAGTGCTCAACCCAAACCTCGCTGGGGGCTCTCTTCTTGATATTGGTATTTATCCTATTTTTTTGTCATACCTACTTCTCGGTAAACCCGACAATATAAAGGCGAGTGCTAATTTTCATAAAACAGGAGCAGAAATACAGACTTCAATGATTTTCGAGTATGCCAATGCACAAGGGGTTTTATATAGCGGACTCACATCAAATTCTAGAATGAAAGCTGAGATTTCAGGTAGTGAGGGGTCATTTTTTTTGCATCCTAGATGGCATGAGGCCCAAGGCTATTCTTTTGAAAAAGATGGTGAAATAAAAGATTTCTTTTTGCCAACAAAAGGAAAAGGATTTACCTATGAGATCGAAGAAGTACATGCCTGCTTGCAAAACGGAAAATTGCAAAGTGATTTATGGAGCCATCAAAATAGTTTAGATTTGATAGGTTTGTTAGATGAGGTCAGAAAAAAAACAAGAATCATTTTTCCGTTCGAGCAATAAATTAAAGTTTTGGCTGGCAATTCTTTTATAATTTACGATATTTGACCTTAACCACCAATCTAAATTCAAACTATGGGCATGAACAAGAATACCGTACTGGCATGGGCAACTTTTATTATGATAGTTGTAGGATTGGGTCTTATCGCACTCGGTGCTTTTAGGTACAGAGACGTATCCGGTTGGGGCTTTGCGGCCGTCGGTGTCGGATTTTTTGCCGTTGCATGGGTGTTCAATGCACTTAAAGGTAGGGTGTGAAGTGTAGTTTCAAGTTTTAAAAGCTTCAATTGATTTTTTAGAATAGAATGTGTTTTCCAATAATCCAATTTTACCCTGAGCGTAGCCGAAGGGAATCCAATAATCCAAAAATATGTCCGACGATAAAAAAGTCATTTTCTCCATGTCGGGAGTGACAAAAAAGTTCAAGACGGCAAACACGCCAGTACTCAAGAACATTTACTTAAGTTTTTTCTACGGTGCGAAAATTGGTATTCTCGGCCTTAACGGTTCAGGTAAATCTACCTTATTGAAAATAATCGCAGGCGTAGATAAAGATTATCAGGGCGATGTCGTTTTTTCTCCAGGATATAATGTGGGGTATTTGGAACAAGAGCCTCAATTAGACGATGACAAGACCGTTCTTGAAGTTGTAAAAGAAGGCGTGGCCGAAACCGTGGCTATTTTAGATGAATACAATAAGATCAACGATATGTTCGGTCTGCCCGAAGTATACGAAGATGCCGATAAGATGCAAAAATTGATGGATAAGCAAGCGGGACTGCAAGATAAGATCGATGCCTCGAATGCTTGGGAACTAGATACCAAACTAGAAATTGCAATGGATGCTCTACGTACACCGGATTCCGATAAGAAAGTAGGAGTTCTTTCGGGCGGTGAGCGAAGACGTGTTGCGCTTTGTAGATTGTTATTGCAGGAGCCCGAGGTTTTATTGCTCGATGAGCCCACCAACCATTTAGATGCCGAATCAGTGCATTGGTTAGAGCATCATTTGGCACAGTATAAGGGAACGGTCATTGCCGTTACGCACGATCGATATTTTTTGGATAACGTAGCAGGATGGATTTTGGAACTTGATCGTGGAGAAGGCATACCTTGGAAAGGCAACTATTCAAGTTGGTTGAATCAAAAGTCGAAAAGAATGGCACAAGAGAGTAAAACTGCCTCAAAACGTCAAAAGACTTTGGAGCGTGAACTGGAATGGGTGCGACAAGGGGCAAAAGGTAGACAAACGAAGCAGAAGGCACGTTTGAACAACTACGACAAACTCATGAGCCAAGATCAAAAACAACTTGATGAGAAATTAGAGATTTATATTCCCAATGGCCCTCGTTTGGGTACCAACGTTATTGACTGTGTGGGAGTGAGCAAAGGGTACGATGATAAGTTGCTCTATGAAGATTTTAATTTTAAACTTCCCCAAGCGGGTATTGTTGGTATAATCGGCCCCAATGGTGCTGGTAAGACTACTATTTTCAGAATGATAATGGGTGAAGAAACTCCTGATAAAGGGGAATTCAAAGTGGGCGACACCGCCAAGATAGCCTATGTGGATCAAAGCCATTCGAATATAGACCCTGAAAAAACGATTTGGCAAAATTTCAGTGATGGGCAAGAACTGGTGATGATGGGAGGACGGCAAGTCAATTCAAGGGCGTATTTGAGCCGGTTCAATTTTTCGGGAAGCGAGCAGAACAAAAAAGTAAATATGCTTTCGGGCGGTGAGCGCAACCGACTTCATTTAGCGATGACTCTTAAAGAAGAAGGTAACGTACTGTTATTGGATGAGCCAACTAACGATTTGGATGTAAATACGTTGCGGGCTTTAGAAGAAGGTCTGGAAAATTTCGCAGGCTGTGCCGTGGTCATTTCTCACGATAGATGGTTTTTGGATAGGGTATGTACCCATATTCTGGCTTTTGAGGGCGATTCGCAAGTCTATTTCTTTGAAGGTTCTTTCTCAGATTATGAAGAGAACAAAAAGAAACGTTTGGGCGGTGATCTGATACCTAAACGTATTAAATATAAGAAGTTGATCCGATAATCAAATTTTGGATTTCGTATTCAAGAGCATCGTACATCGTATTTCTAAAATCAAAAATCATCCTTCGGATACCAATCCAACTGTATAACCTCAATATTCGGGTTGCCTGTATTCACCAGTTTCTTGAACTTGGCAATATCACTAATGTTGGGTTTCCCTCTGTAGTGATACGGATATACCTGTTTTGGCTTAAACTCTAAAACCACATCTGCAGCACTTTCAACGGTCATGGTGTACGGAAGGTTCATGCAAATGAAAGCCTTGTCTATATGCTGCAAGGCTCGCATTTCAGGAATATCTTCGGTATCTCCTGAAAAATAGATTCGCTGACCGGCCATATTCAATACATAGCCGTTGCCACGACCTTTTTTATGAAACTTTAATGCTTCTTTACGAAGATTGTACATGGGTATTGCCTCTACGGTTATGCCGTACCGCTCTTTCGAATCACTATTGTTCAAAACATCGATTTGCGGCGTAAAGTTTTCGGGAATCATATCACCTACCGCCTGTGGAACCATAATTTTTGATTTTTCCGTTTGAAGTTCTTTTAGGGTCTCAATACTTAGATGGTCGCCGTGAATATCGGTAATCAGTATCAGATCGGGCAGTTTTTGACCTTCAAAAGCCTTTGCGCCACCAACCGGGTCTATGTATATGGTAATGTCGTTCCATTCCAAAATGACCGTAGCATGTTCAATGGGAATTACCTTTATTTCGATTTCTTCTTTTACAGGGAGGGACAGGGGAGTACTTATATCTGCATAAGGGTTTGAATCAAACTCGGGTTTTGGTTTTTGTGTTTCTTTGCATCCCAGCAATGCGATGCCTATTCCTATAACAGTATAAATCGATTTTTTCATAGTGGACTTCTTTTTGTTCCATGGAAATAGTGCAATTGGGTTACCCCCTTTAAAACTTTTCCATTTTGATATCATTTCCAGTCTTTGACCGTTTTTCTTGTCAATATGTAAGACAGCAACTAGTTTGATGCTAAAAAAGGATGATTTTCTCATGGATTATGAAAAAAAAACAAGAACCTATCTGGTTATATTATTGGTTTTTTATAATTTTAAGGTAATAGTTCATCTATTGATTCTGCTTGAAAACAGTACCCTGTCCATATGCTGTTCAAATCTACAAAACTACCATTATACTTAGGTTCAAATGATATTATCCTTATAAGGAAAAACAGTATTCGACTAATAATCATATCGATAAAGTTAACATATTCAGTAGTTTATGTGGGTCTTGAATCCGAATTTTTTAATCCAAAAAATCTAAACTGAAAATACAACCGTATATAGACTGATACAAATACACATTTATTATTTAAACTTAAGTGATTAATTAATTTTTACATTATGACTGAAACAAAAAACAACAATGGGTTAAAGGTATTAGCAGGCTTACTGGGTGTTGTGCTTATAGGCGTGGTAATATACACGGCTAGTCTTTATCAAGACAAGAAGAAGACCGAAAAGGTACTTACCCAAGAGAAAGCATTGGTGGTAGAAGATCTTAATAGCTTGAAATCAGAATATGACAAGGCTATTTTAGAGAGTAATGCTACTAATGAAGAATTGGTGATTGCAAGAGATAATATTGCAAAGTATCTTGATTCTGTTAAAACAATGAAAAGTGACATTTCATCTTTGTCAAGGTATAGAAGACAAGTTGGTGTATTGAAAGCGGAAAGAGAACAACTATTGAAACAAGTTGATTCGCTTACCAGATCTAACACTATGATCGCTATGCAGCGCGACAGTACATATGTTGAACTTGAAAAACAAACCGTTTTCAATGATTCTTTGGTTGTACAGAATACGCAATTAGCCGATGTAGTGGAAAAAGGTTCGGCTTTGAACTTATCAAAATTCAATGTAGATGCCGTAAAAGAAAGAAAAAGTGGAAAATTGAAGTCTACTTCAAGGGCTAAATCTACTGATAAATTTAAAATTTGCTTTACCGTAGCTGATAATATAATCGCTCAAGCAGGAGATAGAGAGTTCTTTCTTGAAGTTCTTGACCCTCAAGGAAACGTTCTTGGTGAGAGTTACTCTAAAACCAACGATGCAGGAGCTTCAGTAACTTATAGTAAAGGAACCAATTTTTACTATGAGAACAAGTCTTTGGATGTTTGTGATTACATCAATAAGCCATCAGGTGATTTCCAAAAAGGAAACTACATGGTAAATGTATATGACGACAGATTAAAATTATTGGGAACTTCTAAGTTCACTTTGAAATAACATACACACTATCCATTAATAAGAAAGGGTCGATCTTTATGAATCGACCCTTTTTTTGTTTTTATAATCACCTACTTAAGCCCACCTACCATATCTTCTGGTTTTACCCAAGCATCATATTCTTCGGCGGTCACATAGCCTAAATCAATGGCTTCCACTTTCAAGGTAGTCCCGTTCTTATGAGCGGTATTGGCGATTTCCGCTGCTTTGTAGTATCCTATTTTTGTATTCAAGGCAGTCACCAGCATTAATGAATTGTTCAATAGTTCTTTGATGACCTCATGGTTTGGTTCAATACCAGAAACACAGTTCACATCAAAACTGACACAGGCATTACCGATCAGCTCTGCCGATTGAAGAATATTGGCGGCCATCATGGGTTTGAACACATTGAGCTCGTAATGCCCTTGTGTACCCCCAACGCTTATTGCAACATCATTACCCATAACTTGGGCGCAGACCATAGTGAGTGCCTCACATTGTGTCGGATTCACTTTGCCCGGCATAATAGAACTGCCCGGTTCGTTGGCAGGAATCATAATTTCGCCAATACCCGAGCGAGGGCCAGAGGCCATCATACGAATATCGTTCGCTATTTTGTTCAATGCTACCGCTAACTGTTTTAATGCACCGTGACTTTCTACAATGGCATCATGTGCGGCCAAGGCTTCAAATTTATTTTCCGCGGTCTTGAACGGCAAACCGGTAAATTCGGCTATGTACTTAGCTACGAGAACATCGTACCCTTTTGGAGTGTTCAGACCTGTGCCAACAGCAGTGCCACCTAAGGCCAATTCGCTCAAATGATCTAGCGTGTTTTTAAGGGCTTTCAATCCATGACCTAACTGTGAGGCATAGCCTGAAAATTCTTGACCAAGGGTTAGGGGAGTGGCATCCATCAAATGGGTTCGGCCGATCTTCACGATATCATTGAACTCCTTTGACTTTTCCAACAAGGTATTGCGAAGGGCAGTAAGCCCGGGAATAGTAGTCTCAGCTATTTTTTTATAAGCAGCAATATGCATGCCCGTGGGAAATGTGTCGTTAGAGGACTGCGATTTATTCACATCATCATTGGGCTGAATGGTTTTTTCGCCTTCCCCTATTTTTTTACCTGCTATTTCATGGGCGCGATTGGCAATGACCTCGTTTACGTTCATATTGCTCTGTGTTCCTGATCCTGTCTGCCAGATGACCAATGGAAACTGGTCATCGTGCTTACCGTTTAATATTTCATCACAGACCGTAGTGATCAAATCTCTTTTATCTTCGGCAAGTACACCCAGTTCACAGTTGGTATATGCCGCTGCCTTTTTTAGGTAGGCAAAACCATAAACAATATCTAAGGGCATTGATCCTGAGGGGCCTATTTTGAAATTGTTACGAGAGCGTTCTGTCTGTGCTCCCCAATATTTATCCGATGGCACCTTCACTTTGCCCATCGTGTCTTTTTCTATTCTATAGTCCATAATCCTGATTTTTTTGATTGTAACAAAGTTAGCGGTTTGAAGTATTATTCTCTTCTTAGAATAAAATATTTCAGTATTTTTTTGGTTTGATTTGTTGTATTTATGTAATTCAAAGTATCTTTGTAGTAATAAATTTGATATTCATGTTCGATTTCGACCAATATTTAGGATTTTTATTGTTTTTAGGGATGCTCACTTTGGGTTTTTGGCTGATGATTTTTTTATTGACCTTTGTAGTGCCTTATTGGTTGTTCGGAAATATCAGAGAACTTTTAAAAGAAAGACGCGACGCTCGAAGAGCTAAGCAAGAAGTATAAATAAAAAAAGAAGCCAATTGGCTTCTTTTTT
>CAZEUV010000132.1:0-8172 GCA_964515285.1 uncultured Maribacter sp.
CAAAGGCACGCTCAATATAAACATAGGTGCCCCCTGACGAGGGCATTGCGGTCGCTAGTTCTGATTTTGAAAGTGCCGCTGGTAAAATGCATACGGCCGCCAATAGATAGGCCAACCAAACCGAGGAGCCTGTTTTCGCAGCAGCTAGACCCGGAAGCACAAAAATACCACTACCCAACATGCCGCCGATACTAATGGCTATGACCGAGGTTAACGATAGGCTACGTTCTAGTTTTTTCAAATCTGTGATTTAGGTTGGAGGATAAAAATAGGGCTTTTAATATAGAATGTCTAAATGATAATTTATTCTTAATAGATAAATGATGTTCTTTCTTTTAGTATTTTGCATTCCATGAAAATCTACCCTGTAGAAACCGGAAATTTTAGGTTGGACGGCGGCGCCATGTTCGGCGTTGTGCCCAAAACCATTTGGCAAAAGACAAACCCTGCCGATACCAACAACCTTATCAAGGTCGCCGCCAGAAGTCTCTTGATCGAAGACGGAGATCGATTGATTCTTATCGACACAGGCATGGGCAACAAACAATCTGACAAATTTTTTGGGTATTATCACCGCTGGGGCGATCTTACCTTGGATGGCTCTTTGGCAAAACTGGGTTTTCACAGAGATGATATTACCGACGTTTTTATGACCCACCTACACTTTGATCACTGTGGCGGAAGCATTCAATGGAACAAAGATCGAACCGGCTACGAACCAGTTTTTAAGAACGCCATTTTCTGGTCAAACGAAAACCATTGGGAATGGGCTACAAAACCCAATGTACGTGAAAAAGCTTCCTTCTTAAAAGAAAACCTTCTGCCTATGCAAGAAAGCGAACAGTTACAGTTTATTTCTTGCGGCGATAATCCCTTTATAAAACAATCTGAGCTTGGTTTTGACATTCTATTTGTAGATGGGCATACTGAAAAACAAATGTTACCACATATTCGATACAAGGGCAAGACTTTGGTCTTTGTGGCAGATCTGATTCCCACGGTGGGCCATATTCCCCTGCCTTATGTGATGGGCTATGATACACGCCCATTATTGACCCTTACCGAAAAAGAGTCCTTTTTGAACATGGCCGTCGAAAATGATTATTTTCTATTTTTCGAACACGACGCCCATAATGAAATTTGTACCTTGCGGGCTACAGAAAAAGGAGCTAGGTTTAATGAAGCATTTACATTCAATGAACTTTTCGATTAAGCCCATCCTTCAAAATACGTTTTGGCATTTTTTTAAATGACACTATCTAATTCAAATATCAACTATATGACACGATTATTATCAAAGACCGTTCTATTATTTTTAGTATCTATTTTTTTCATGGGCTGTGGTGCTACTGCACTAATAACAACACCTATTGAAAATATAGATACAACCCCTTTAAAAATCGCTGACCTAACCGATGCTCAAAAGAAAAATTGGGGTCATTTGGATCTTGTGTCCGATACCATTCCTGGAATGAGCGTTGACAAAGCGTACCGAGAGGTCATCAAAAACAAAAAGGGCAAAAAGATCATTGTTGCCGTTTTAGATTCGGGTATAGACTTAAAACACGAAGATCTCGATGACGTACTCTGGACAAACAAAGGCGAAAGGGCGGGTGACGGAAAAGACAATGACAACAACGGTTATATAGATGATATTCACGGGTATAATTTTTTAGGGGATTCCTATAATGAGCAATTGGAATTTGCACGGATCTTACGATTGAATATTGGCGATGCTAGCATGAAAGCTAAGGCTAAGGTTAAATTGGATGCCGATTACCCAAAAGCATTGCAGAACAAACAACAATATGAACAAATTTTACAAGCGGTAAAAAACGCTGATGCCTCGGTAAAAAAAGAACTGGGCAAAGAGACCTACACAAAAAAAGATCTTGTGGGCATTAAGTCTAAAGACGAGGCAATACAACAACATGTAGGTGTCTTGATGCAGATGTTCGCCCATGCCGATACCATACCCGAGGTTGTTGAGGAGCTAGAGGGTGGTATCAACTATTTTACCGATCAAGTCAATTTCAACCTCAACAAAGATTTCAACGGAAGAAAACCAGTCGGTGACGACCCATACAATATCAACGACTTGGGCTACGGAAACGGAAACCCACAAAGCACGGGAAAGGACGAAAGCCATGGCACACACGTAGCGGGTATTATCGCCGCTGAACGAAATAACGGAAAAGGCGCCAATGGTGTGGCCAACAATGTTGCCATCATGAGCATACGAGCCGTGCCCAATGGTGATGAATATGATAAGGATATCGCACTCGGTATACGTTATGCCGTAGATAATGGCGCAAAAATCATCAATGCCAGTTTCGGAAAATCATTTTCCCCAAAAGCCGAATGGGTGTATGATGCTATAAAATATGCAGCATCTAAAGATGTACTTTTTGTTCATGCAGCAGGAAACGAAGGTGCTGATCTAGATGATTCAAGCAACCCCAATTTTCCGAACGACCAAGTTAACAATGGGCCTGAAATCACCGACAATGTAATTACTGTTGGAGCCTTGAGCAGTAAATATGGTTCTGAAATGGTGGCTTCGTTCTCAAACTACGGTCTTGTAAATGTAGACGTGTTTGCTCCAGGCGATGCGATATATTCCTCTATGCCCAATAACAAATACGATTTTCAAGGAGGAACTTCAATGGCTGCGCCGGCAATAGCGGGTTTAGCCGCTTTGATCCGCTCTTATTACCCTAAGCTCACGGCTTCTCAGGTAAAACATATAATCATGAAATCAGGTCTTGCGCCAAGAGCAAAGACCGTTGTGGGTGGTGATGCATCTAATACCGCTACACTGGACAAGATTTCAAAATCGGGCAATATCGCCAATGCATATAATGCGCTTATAATGGCAGAAAGTGTGGCTACTGGCAAAATCAAATTATAATATCTCATGCAGTATTTTTTTTACAGACTTATTTTACTTTTTTTATTGGCCTCCACTACCCTATTGGCACAGAACACAACATATTGGCAGCAACATGTGGACTATGTGATGGAGGTTGACATAAATGTGGAAAATTACCAGTATACCGGCACCCAAAAACTAGTGTACACCAATAACTCACCTGACGAGTTGAACCGTGTATACTACCACCTTTATTTTAACGCCTTTCAACCAGGAAGCGAAATGGATGTTAGACTGCAAAACATAGCAGACCCTGATGGCCGTATGGTCACCGAAGCGAAAACAAGCCGTATTGCCACCCTCTCTGAAAGCGAGATGGGGTATTTACATGTTGTCTCATTAAAACAAGATGACAATGATGTGACGTTTAATGAAGAAGGCACTGTTTTGGTGGTGGAACTGACAAAACCCATTCGGGCAGGTGAAAAAGCTGTTTTTGACATGGAATTTAAGGGTCAGGTGCCTCAACAGATTAGAAGGTCAGGACGAAATAATTCAGAGGGCGTTGCGCTTTCTATGACCCAATGGTACCCGAAATTAGCAGAGTACGACTTTGAGGGCTGGCACGCCGATCCATATATTGCCCGTGAATTTCATGGGGTTTGGGGTGATTTTGATATAAAATTGACCCTTGATAAAAAATATGTAGTGGGCGGAACGGGATATTTGCAAAACACTCAAGAAATCGGGCATGGTTATGAGACTCCGGACAGTAAAGTGAAAAAGCATAAAGGAAAGACCCTTACTTGGCATTTTAAAGCTCCTATGGTACATGATTTTATGTGGGCGGCAGATCCTGATTTTCTTCACGATACGTTAAGCGTTGAAAATGGGCCATTGCTTCATTTCTTTTATAAAGACAATAAAAACATTATTGAAAACTGGAAAAAACTACAACCAAAAACTGCAGAAGCTATGCGGTTTTTCAATGAGCATATTGGACAATATCCATATAAACAATATTCTGTTATTCAAGGGGGAGATGGTGGTATGGAATACGCCATGGGTACCTTGATAACGGGTGAGCGAAAATTTGGAAGTCTCGTTGGTGTTATGGCGCACGAAATGGCACACTCTTGGTTTCAACATGTACTTGCGACAAACGAGGCCAAATATGAATGGATGGATGAAGGCTTTACCTCTTTCATCTCCAGATTGTGTATGAATGAAATTATGACGCCGAAAAAAGAAAACCCTTTTGAAAATACCTATAAGGGTTATTACAACCTCGCACTTTCGGGAAAAGAACAGCCACAAACCACCCATGCCGATCGGTATGTGCTCAACTTTGCCTATGGTATATCGGCCTATAGTAAAGGCGCTATCTTTTTATCACAATTAGGATACATTATAGGGCAAGATAATTTAATGGAGACCATCAAAAAATACTATACCGATTTCAAGTTCAAGCACCCTGTACCAAATGATATCAAAAGAACTGCGGAAAAAATATCGGGAATGGAACTGGATTGGTATCTAACGGACTGGACGCAAACGACCAATACCATAGACTACGGTATAAATGAAGTCTCTTCTGAGGGTGAAAAAACGGTAATCAGTCTTGAGCGTATCGGTCTTATGCCAATGCCTTTGGACATTTTGGTAGTTTATGCCGATGGTTCTCAAGAAACATTTTACGCTCCGCTTCGAATGATGCGCGGTGAAAAAGAAAACCCTTATCCCAATCTTAAAAGAACGGTTTTAAAAGATTGGCCCTGGGCTTACCCAACATATCAATTTACCATTGACAAGCCTTTAAATGAAGTAAAAAACGTACAGATAGATCCGTCAAAACAAATGGCTGACGTAGACATAACGAATAACATTTGGCAAAAAAAAAATCTAACGCCTTCTTGGGAGTAAGATAGAGATATGGCCTCGCACTCTTTAATTGAAATCAATGAAAGGCGAAGAATTTTATGGCTAAGGGCGAAACCACCATTCATTTATATACATTTCGTTTTTAGTGGTTCTCTCGCGGTTTTTCATCAAAAAATGGTTTTTGTCCTGTACCCTATTTCGATAGCCCAATAAGTGAAAAAAAGGTTTGGTAAAAAACCTAGCTACTTTGATGTTTATCAAAAGACTTTCCTTTTTTTTATTGCTCCATGAAATACCTGGCAATAGTGCAAGAAAAAAATCAAACTTTATCTTTCTGAGAAAAGCGGAAAGTTTCATGGCCCACTTTGGGATATGGCGTATCAAGAAGAAGCCTTCTTCGCCTTGTTCCTGATAAAGTGGCATAAACAAAATAGTGTCTTTCTTGACTTTTATCTCTATTTCATTATGTCTTGCCAAGGGGGTTCCCTTAGTTACCTTCTCAAAACTTTTAAACCCATTGTGCATTATAAAACTATCTTCTGCTCTTATAACGCGACGATATATTACCTCATAAAAATTTTCATCTTTCTTTGCTGAATTTTGCAATTGATGATAGTGGTATTCAAACTCTGGTAGTTGTTCTTTTTTTAATGCTCCGGCAAATACTAAGGTCAACCAAAAAAAAGAAATGTTGTTTTCCACTGATTCGGAATCTGTATGCCGCCCCGACTCAAAGCCCAATGAAACATAGCCTTTATCGTTCATGTAACTGAGTAAGGGCCCTTCTAAATACTCCTCTATGCCAAGAATTACGGGTACTGGGAAAAGTTGGGAAAAAGCACGGTTGAGAAGTGCGTCATTTATGGTAATAAAAGGAAGGGTTTTGCTTGATGTTGTGTGATAATCAATGAAATAAAAAGGAGGTGATTGTGTGCTCAGTAGTTCAAAAATTAAATGGTATATTTCAATCAGTTCCTGCTCTTCAATAGAACGCTCTGATTTCTCCTTGGCTCTTATGTGGTCAATATTGCTCGTTGTCCACAAACGGTTCAAATCATTATCCAAGAAGCGTTTGCCTTTTAATTGGGCGGGAATATTGCCCCTGATTCCAATAATGGCCCCTTTGGTCTTCAACGGCTCTTGCAACGTTTTAAAAACACTTTCCAAGGCCTTGATCCCAGCCATTTCATTACCATGAATGCCTCCGAAGAATATTAGGGTCGGTCCTTTTTCTTTTCCCTTAATGTATCCTATGAATCGTTTAGCCTCTGTTGTTCTTTGAGGTTTTGGTTTGGTTTCCTCCATATTCTATACATCCTTCGAGGTGATTATTCCAACCAATTTTTTGTCCTTTACAACGGGCAGACAGTTTATTTTGTGAGATTCCATCAAACGCCTCGCTTCTATTGTAGGAGCCTCTGCTGTAAGGGTGACCAACTTAGTTTTCATAATGTCTTTCACCGTTTGACCCAAATTTTCGGGAGAATTTTCATATTGCCCAACATCGGTCCAGGTAAGCAACCCTACCAAATGTCTATGATTATCTAAAATCGGCACATGGTGTATGTTCTTCCATTCCATCATTTTTATAACAAGTTCGGCACTATCGTTTTCGTGGGCCGTAATGGTCTTTCTACTCATACAATGGCTCACTTTATTTTTGGTTTTTTCTCCAGCAAGCTTATTTTCATTGGCCAGTTGCCAAGCATCTACATTATACCCTTTTTGTTCGTGTTCGTACATCGAGGCGGTCAACATTCGGAGGGCGTCTGATATTTTATTCGTTTTCTTCAGTTTCCGATAGCTTTGAATCGTCCACCGTGCTCCATTTCTACTTTTTATCCTCCTTTCGATTACTGATAGATAACGTTCTGCATCTTTCGGCAAAACATCCATTTTATATAGACCCCTGTAGGCCATTGGTAAAAAAAGATCCAATAACAGTTCTTTGGCAGGCATTAGTTTGTCTTCCCAATAAAACTGTGCCGCCATTCCATATCTGGCGGCATTAAAGAAATTGCCCTTTGCATCCTTAAAATCCATTTTCGTGTGAATGGCATCATTTTCTTTAGACCTTCCTTTCATCACGCCCACCCAGAACATTAGGTTTGCTATTTCATCAGTCGTTGTTGGGCCCGAGGGTATATACCTGTTTTCAATTCTTACGTGCGGTTTTCCGTTGTCCGCCCCATAGCAAACCCGATTCCATTTGTATACGGTTCCGTTGTGAAGGCTAAGTGCTTTTAATTTAGGAATATTGCCCTTACCGAGCTCTGTAAGGCTATCATATTTAAAATCAGCGGTCAGTAGACTTTTAAAATTGACGATGCTTTCTTTGTAAAAATCAGCTACCGATCCCTTGGCCCAGCCCCTTCCAAAACTTACCCTGGATTCACGTTCAGTGGGTATATAATTGCTTGCCCTGTTATCAACGCTTTGGGTAAAAAGTGCAATGCGGGTCTCTTGCCAGAGTTCGCGACCCATCAAAAGGGGTGAATTAGCGCAAACTGATAGAATGGGCCCTGAGATGGCCTGCGCCCAATTATAGGTGTCGACAAAATCATCTACATCAATCTGTAAATGACCCTGAAAGCTGGTGTTGCACCCTTCAAAAAGAATGGATCCATGATGCATGTTGATTTCATCAACGCCTTTGATGTGCAATTCGATATCCTTTCTTCGCAACTCCTTAATCGCATTGTTCAGCGCAACATACCTCTTTATGGAAGCCATATAGGAAATCTCTAAATGCCGCATCTCAATTGTTGGCAGAATACCTGTTAGGATGATTTTTAACCGTTTCTTTTGAGCTGCTGTTTTAGCTTTGGCCAACAATTGTTTTAACTGTTGGTGCATTTTAGAGAAACAATCGCCTTTTAGAACCAGAGGGTCTAGGTTTATCTCTAAATTATACAAGGCTATTTCGGTAGTAAAATGAGGGTCGTCAATAGCTTCTAAGATCTCTAGTGCTTTATTTGAGGGTTCCCATGCATTGTCGACCAAACAAAACTCTTGCTCGGCACCAATGTGAAGCAGAGGAGCATCAAACAGACCTTTTTCAAGCATTTGTTCTAAGGCCTCGATGTCGGTCAACAATTGTTTGATGTAACGAGCCTTCTTGACACTTCCTGATAGTTTTTCAACTTTTAGTTCTCCCATATCAATACTGTTTTATGTTCGATTGTTAAAATCTGAAATGGACTAATTACCAAATTACCGATAACCACAGTCAAGGACAATGACAAATGTCATAAACCATAACTGTGGTATTATGTTTACTTTTGCCCTCCTATGCGGTTCACTTTTCCAAAAAACGAAAAATTAAAGAGCAAAAAACTAATCGATAAGTTATTTGAAGAGGGGAAAAGCGTGTCGAACTACCCTGTAAAGCTAATCTATCTAAAAACCGAGTTGCCCAC
>CAZEUV010000133.1:0-8166 GCA_964515285.1 uncultured Maribacter sp.
TATACGTTATAGCTATTGTGGTATAAAGGTTATTTATCTTCATTGTAAGCCCCGCCACTTTAGTGGTAGGCCTTAATTCACCTTGTAATGCACTTCGCTTTCGTTCAACGTATTCAATAGTTCGCTTGAGATTCTCACTTTTTGTTTTCTACTAGAGAGGTTGACCTTTATCTCCTCTTCCATTTCATAGATTACAAAATTCAAAAGGTGGTCTCCTTTATGAGATATCAAAGTATCTTTCAATTGATGAATATCGTTTTCCTTCAGCTCATCGATATTTAATTTGATGGTCAGTTTTTTAGCGTAGGCATCCATAACTTCCTGTAGTAGCATAAAGCTATTGTACTGCATTCTTGGATCGCCTTTTTTGCCCGTATCACGATTTACCCATCCTTCCCGTACATACATTTTTATATAGGCAAAGGAATTAATCATCAAAAAGTGCCTAAATTTCAAATATTCCTCCCCAAAAATTCGGAAGTCGAGCGAATCAGTATAATCTTCCATCGTGAAAATTGCCCAGCCTTTACCATTTTTTGAAATTCTATGCTGCACGTCGGTAATAACGCCAGCAAAAGATAATTCTCTACCTACATAATTTTCAAGGGCACTGGCACAAGAGACATTCGCATTACAAAAGGCATTAATCTCAGCCTTAAAATCATCTAACGGATGACCTGAAATATAAATACCCACTACTTCTTTTTCTCTTCGCAATTTTTCCATGGTACCCCATTCTTCACAGGGGGGTATTTCAGGTTCAGGAATTTGGGCTTCACTGACACCTCCAAAAATATCCATCTGTGAAGAGTTTTTATCTTCTTGGTATTTAGAGGCCGATTTAACAATTTTTTCTAAAAAGGTAATTCCATCTCCTTCGGCATGAAAATATTGCGCACGGTGCGTAGTGCCAAAAGAATCAAAGCCTCCAGCCACCGCTAAGCCCTCAAAGGCTTTTTTATTTGCCGAACGCAAATCAATACGTTTTGCCAAATCATATACCGAACGATAGTGACCGTCTTTCTTACGGTGTTCTACAATAGTCTCTACTGCCGAACGGCCTACCCCTTTCACAGCACCCATACCAAAACGAACGGCATTGTCTTTATTCACCGCAAATTTATAATACGATTCGTTAACATCTGGGCCCAAAACCTCAAGACCCATACGTTTACATTCTTCCATAAAGAAGGTTACCTGCTTAATATCATTCATATTATTACTCAAAACAGCGGCCATATACTCAGCTGGATAATGCGCTTTTAAATAGGCCGTTTGATAGGCGATATACGCATAGCAAGTAGAGTGGCTTTTGTTGAAGGCATAGGAAGCGAAGGCTTCCCAATCTTTCCATATTTTTTCTAGAATTTCTCTGGGATGCCCCTTCTTTTCGCCACCATCTAAAAACTGTGGTCTTAGTTTTTGCAGTAAAGAGAAAATCTTTTTTCCCATAGCCTTCCGCAGTACATCGGCTTCACCTTTTGAAAAGCCTGCCAATTTTTGCGAGAGCAGCATTACCTGCTCTTGATACACGGTAATACCATAGGTTTCTTTTAGGTACTCTTCCATATCAGGCAAGTCATAGGTAATCTCAGCCATGCCGTTTTTACGTTCGATAAAGCTCGGTATATACTCCATCGGTCCTGGGCGGTACAGGGCGTTCATGGCGATTAGGTCGTCAAAAACCGATGGCCGTAAATCTTTCAAATGCTTTTGCATTCCCGGGGATTCATATTGAAATATGCCCACAGTATCACCTCTTTGAAACAGCGCATAGGTCTTCTCATCATCTAGCGGAAAATCATCGGGCACTAAATCGATATTGTGTTTGGCCTTTACGATCTTAACGGTATCCTTAATGAGGGTCAAGGTTTTCAGTCCCAGAAAATCCATTTTCAACAAACCAGCACTTTCTACCACTGAGTTATCGAATTGGGTCACGTACAGATCAGAATCTTTGGCCGTTGCAATAGGCACAAAATCGGTAATATCACTGGGCGTGATGATCACCCCACAGGCATGAATTCCTGTATTTCGCAATGAACCTTCAAGCACCCGTGCCATTTTGAGGGTCTGCCCTTCAAGGTCATCACCCTCTGAAATATTCAAGAGTTCGTTTATTTTCTCTAGCTCATCAGCGCGAAATTTCTTTTTCAAATCGGCCTCTGGCACATCAAAGATATTTTTCAATTTTGACATGGTGGGGATCAGCTTGGCAATACGATCGGCATCGCCCAAGGGCAGATCGAGAACACGGGCGGTATCACGTATCGATGATTTTGCGGCCATAGTACCGTAAGTGATGATCTGCGCCACTTGATTGGCTCCGTATTTATTGATAACATAATCCATCACTCGCCCCCTACCCTCATCGTCAAAATCAATGTCGATATCGGGCATTGATACCCGATCGGGGTTCAAGAACCGCTCAAAAAGCAAGTCGTATTTCAGGGGGTCGATATTGGTGATCTTCAAACAATAGGCAACTACGGATCCCGCTGCCGAACCCCTGCCCGGCCCAACGGAAACATCCATATTTCTAGCTTCCCTGATAAAATCCTCTACAATCAAAAAATACCCAGGATAACCCGAATTTTCGATTGTCGTCAATTCAAAATCAATGCGTTCCTTTATATCCGTTGTGATCTCAGCGTACCTTTTTTTTGCACCTTCATAGGTAATATGGCGCAGATAGGCATTCTCACCACGTTTGCCCTCATCGGCCTTATCTTCTTCCGCTACGAAATCTGTCGGAATATCAAAATTGGGCAAGAGCACATCCCTAGCCAAATCATAGGGTTCGATCTTATCTACGATTTCCTGTACGTTCAAAATAGATTCGGGTACATCTTTGAAGAGCTCCTTCATCGCGTCTTGCGATTTGAAGTAATATTCCTGATTGGGCAGTCCGTAGCGATAGCCCCTACCCCTTCCTATGGGAGTGGCTTGTTTTTCGCCATCTTTGACACATAAGAGAATATCATGGGCCTCGGCATCTTCTTTCTCACAATAATAGGTGTTATTGGTCGCTACCAATTTCACATCGTGCTTTTTGGCGAATTCAACCAGTACCTTGTTCACACGATCCTCATCTTCTTGACCATGGCGCATAATTTCGATATACAGATCCGGCCCAAACTCCGCTTTCCACCAAAGCAGGGCGTCTTCCGCTTGGTTTTCACCAATATTCAATATTTTACCGGGCACCTCGCCATAAAGGTTTCCCGTTAACACGATAATATCTTCCTTATACTGCTGAATAATCTTTCGGTCGATCCTAGGCACATAATAAAAGCCATCGGTATAAGCGATCGAAGACATTTTACAGAGGTTATGGTACCCCTTTTTATTCTTGGCCAAGAGCACGATCTGATACCCGTGATCCTTTACATTTTTATTGCTATGGTCGTCACAGACAAAAAATTCACAACCGATAATGGGCTTGATCTCGGTTTCGGTGGGCAGTTCTCCCTTTTCGATGGCTATGGCATTTCGTTCCTTCACTGACCCGTTATGTGCTTTCGCCTCTTTTACAAAATGAAAGGCGCCCATCATATTTGCGTGGTCGGTAAGTGCCACAGCACTCATTTTATTTTCTGCGGCAACAGCCACCAAAGCCTTGATGTTTATGGTAGACTGCAAGACCGAAAACTGCGAATGGTTATGTAAGTGCACAAATTCGGCGTCGGCCAAATTCTCTATATTCTCTTTGATTTCGGCTTCTGAAACCCCACCGGTATCTTTTTCCCAAAGAGCATCAGCTATTTTTTTAGATGCTTTTTTAAGGTTAATGTGCTTCAGGCCAATAAGCTGTATCTCTTGTGGATTTGCTTCTGTAAACAGCTGAAAATAATCGGGCTGTACATCCAATTTCTCTTGCGGATAGTGCTTTCTTCGGATAAGCTCTAAGAAACACCGGGTAGTAGCCTCAACATCTGCCGTGGCATTATGCGCTTCTCCAAACGGTTGGCCAAATAAATACAGGTGCAGTTCGGTCAAGGTCGGAAGCTTGAATTTTCCACCTCGCCCCCCGGGTATTTGACAAAGTTGCGCCGTTGCTTCGGTACAAGTATCTAAAACAGGAAGTACTTGTAGTGGGTTTTCAACACTCAAACGGTGAAACTCCGCCCCCATGATGTTCAGGTCAAAACCCACATTCTGCCCGACAATAAATTTTGTCTTGGTCATGGCCGCATTGAACTTCTCTAAAACCTCTGCTAGCGAAACGCCCTCTTGTTGAGCTAATTCGGTAGAAATACCATGGATCTGTTCGGCATCATAGGGTATATTAAACCCATCAGGGCGCACCAGATAATCTTGGCGCTCCACCAACTTGCCCATACCATCATGCAATTGCCAAGCGATCTGAATACAGCGTGGCCAGTTGTCAGTGTCGGTTATAGGGGCATTCCAACGTTTTGGCAGGCCTGTGGTTTCAGTGTCGAAGATCAGGTACATTAAGTATAATTTTTTACAGCATATAAAAATATGTAAAAGCGCCCTTTTGAAAAAGGGTAGTTGTTAGTAGTTATCAACCTAGCCTCGATAACTTATTCTCGCTATAAAGAAAAACCTCGCAATTTATGAGGTTTTTATATGCTGTATTCGTTTTTTTTTTTTTTTACTTTAGCGAAAGAACTTCCGTAATATTGATACAAAACACTTACAAAACAAGTTCATGTAGTTTGTTTTGATAGCGCTAGCTTAAGTGTTTTTGTTGGCTATGAGCTAAATTTTACTGCAAACCAACAATAAAAACCCCTGCAACAAGACAAACAGAATCGCCAGATAATGTCTAACCTTAAAAACCTTGCCTATGGTAAAACAAAATTGAAATTGCAGGGGTCAACTTGACCCCAAAGTTAAACTATTAATCTTAAAATCATTTATCATGAAAACACAGAAACATATTTTTATTCTATTGTTTTTATCACTGACAATGGTAACTTGTAACGATAATACCGAAAATTTGGAAGGGGAACCAATAACCGATCAAGAAGCAAAAAGCTTTGAAGAACAGATTATGGCCATTCCCAACAACACATTCGAAAACACCGAACTCATTACGGCATATTCAGAAGTCATGAAACAAGTATTGACAATGGCAAAAGACGCTGATTTCAGAAGCTTTGTGTTCGAGAATGTTCAGATCGCAAATGAAAATGACGAGGACTATGTTCTGGAGCTGGCTAGTATGACCAAAAAACTCAAAAGTTCGCAGAAATTCGATAGATCTGCCTCAAAGCTAGAATCAATAGTCTCTAAAATTCAAAATTTGAACGAAGGAGCTGTACCTATGGTCTTTTTTCCAAAGGCGGAAACCATAGAGGACAACCTTATTGCAAATAAGGGATACGATGTGGCCAAAAATTTAAAGGAGCCGATTGCCGTACTCAAAGGAGCCTACAACAATGATTATTCGGCACCCGGCTATAAATTGAATTCTAAGGGCAAATTAGTCTATGATCGTGACGTAACCGAAGACGATGCCTGGGAAAACGATGTGTATGTAATTGGCACTGCTGAGAAAATGTCTCCAAGTTCGAAAAGATGTGAAGAAATGCAGAGATCGAAAGACTGCTATAGTGGAGGTGGTGGTACCGGTGGTGGCGGAAATTCAAATTCCCGAGTTGACGGCAAGGCTGAATATGGTGGTTTGATACAGGTTACCGACCTTAACGAAATTGAACATTGGTTCTCAGGAAAACTGGAAATGCAGATTATAGTAGCTGGAGTAAAGGGAAGTGCCGGAACCATCATAAAAAATCGTAAGTTTCCAAAAGTTAAGAGAAAGCATTTCAAGAACAACAAATGGTATGATTTTAACGATTTCCTGTTTAATTGGAATAAGGCCAATCTAGGAGAATGGAACGTAGAGAAATGGATAGAACGAGATGGGGGCAAATCGGCCGAAACAAGTCTTACGTTGCCTGGTCAAGCCGCTACAAGCACATCACCTGCAACTCCCACTTATACTGTTAAAATACCTTCGGAAGATTTGGATGATGATCTCGGAAGTAGTATTGTCCAATTTTCGGATAAATTAACACAGTAATATTCAATAAGCTTTATGAATTTCAAAAGGAAACAATAAAACCTCAATATGTTTAGGCGGTCTATATAATATAGACCGCCTAAACAATCTAAAAACAGTCTCAATGAAAAAATATCAGATTCTGGCTTTATCCCTACTTTTTCTTTCAATTACAAACGCACAAGAAGAACTCAACAAAAAAAACGCTATCGCCCTTTTTAATTTTGGCAGGAGCTTCAATGGAACCGGTGATATATGGGGTTTTCAATATGGCCTTATCTATGCGAAATATTTTGGAGAAAAAAAAACCTATTGGAGTATCGGGTTTGAGGGAACATTGCATGACGATGAGCAGATCGATTATTTTTTTGTCGATGACCAAGGAAATAACAGAGACGGTAAAAGCAGGTATGTAACCAGTGGTCTACAATTAATAGGGGGAATCGGATATCAGTTCATCAAAAGTTCTCGACACGACCTGGGTCTGTCCGTGGGATCTCTTTTACGTTATCAGTCCAGCTCTATACCCGATGTGGTCACGACACTTTTTCCAGCACTCACAAATTTACCGTCGCCTGTCCAAATCGTTGAATTTAGAGAACCTTTCAGAACCCTATCATTAGGAGTCGTTTTAAAATTGAATTACTATTACAAATTTGAAAACGATTTTATCTTAGGACTTACCGGTGGTTTTCAAACCGATACCAATGGCGACACCATTTCTTATATTTCCTTGGGTGTGGGAAAGAGGTTTTAGCAATTATTTCGTAGGATGATATTGCCGTGAAAGAGGGCAAAAAGGCGCATGCCTATATGCTAAATTTTCATTGGTTCTATACTACTCATTTTGGTCGCTCCGGTAAGCTTACGCCAACATTTTAATAAAACTATTGCCCCTTTACCAAAATACCCTATATTTGCACCCCTTTTAAAGGACAAAAGAATTAATAATCAGGGTCGGGCACCCTACAAATTAATGTGATATGCCAGTTAAGATTAGATTACAGAGACACGGTAAAAAAGGAAAACCCTTCTATTGGGTAGTAGCAGCAGATAGTCGCGCAAAAAGAGATGGTAAATTTTTAGAGAAATTGGGCATCTACGACCCGAATACCAACCCAGCGATCATTGAAGTTAAAGTTGACAATGCCGTAAAATGGCTTCAAAACGGTGCACAACCCACTGATACGGCCAGAGCTATTTTGTCGTACAAAGGCGTTATGTTGAAACACCATTTATTGGGCGGACTACGTAAAGGCGCTTTGACCGAAGAGCAGGTTGAAGAAAAATTCAACGCTTGGTTAGAAGAAAAAGAAAAGTCAGTTGCCGTTAAAGTAGGTGGATTGGACAAGGCAAAAGCCGATGCAAAAGCAAAAGCACTGGCCGCTGAAAAAGAAGTAAGCGAAAAACGTGCTTTGGCAGCTGTTGAAGCTGAATTGCCAGAGGCTGAAGCAACAACAGAAACCCCAGAAGGGGAAGCCGTTGAGGCTAAAGTTGAGGAAACGGCCACTGAAGAAGTAGCCGAAACCGCTACAGAGACCAAAGAAGCTGAAAAAGTAGAGGAGGCACCAAAAGAAGAGGCGCCCGCAAAAGAAGAAGTTGCAGAAGCCACTCCTGAAGCTGAAGTTGCCGAAAAAGTCGAAGAAGCACCAAAAGAAGAAGCCAAGGCTGACTCTGAAGATAAGGCTTCTAACGAAGAAGAGTAATATAATTCTGGAACGATGCGCAAGGAAGATTGTTTCTACCTCGGTAAGATCGTTTCCAAATACAGTTACAAGGGCGAGGTACTGGTAAAATTAGATACAGACGAACCTGAATTGTACGATACACTGGAATCAGTTTTTATTTCTTTACGAAATAATCTGGTTCCTTTTTTTATCAAACGCTGTCGATTGCACAAATCGAGTTTGTTGCGCATCGATTTTGAAGAGGTCACTAGCGAAGACGACGCTGATAAGATCATGGGCTCTGAACTCTACCTTCCCCTCACTTTTTTACCCAAACTCAGCGGTGATAAATTCTATTTTCACGAAGTAATCGGTTTTACCTTAATCGATAGTGTTCATGGCGACATCGGCGTCATTCAAAGTGTAAATGACACCACATCACAGGCCTTGTTCGAAGTTGAAAAA
>CAZEUV010000134.1:0-8054 GCA_964515285.1 uncultured Maribacter sp.
AAATTTGAAGCATGCGACGAGTGAATTCCTATAAAAAAAATAAAACCATTTATACGGTACTTATTTTAATCTGTGTAGTTGGTTTTTGGCTCTTCGAGAACTTCTATACGCCCGATACCTATTCAGCACCTAAGGGGGAAGGTTCTAAGACTGAAATACCATCGTACTTTTTGCCTAGTTCAACAACAGGGGCTATATCAAGGCACGACCATTACACCTTATCGTATAACGAACCTTATGAACAAGCCGAATGGGTGGCGTACCTGTTAAGAAAAAGCCATCTCACCTATGATGATCGAAAGCGACCTTACTTTATTGAAGATCCCAAGGTAAAGACGAAATCGGCTGATTGGCGCAACTACAAAAGGTCGGGTTATGATCGGGGCCATCTCTGCCCTGCGGGAGATCGTCGTTTTTCAGAATATGCATACAACGAAACCTTTTACACTAGTAATATAAGTCCGCAAAACAGGGATTTCAACGCTGGTATTTGGAACCAATTGGAGATGAAGGTTAGGCAATGGGTCAAAAGAGGGGATGACCTATTTATTATAACAGGAGGTATTTTGGAAAAGGGTTTAGAGGAGATCGGCGATGAAGATGTTGACGTGCCCCGCTATTTTTATAAGATCGTAGCAAAGGGCGATGTCAAAAATTTAAAAGTCATCGCTTTTTTGATGCCAAATCAACCAAGTAACGAATCTTTAAGGCGATTTACGGTTACCGTGGATAAACTAGAAAAACTGACCGGAATCGATTTCTTTCAAGATTTGCCCAATGACGTAGAGTTAGATTTGGAAAGCGAAATAAATACCAAAGGCTGGAAATTTTAAAACCCTTCTTTCAATCGGTTCGAGTCCAGTTTCAAGAAAATAAATAGTAATATCGTGAAAAATAGGAGTCCGGATCCTCCATAACTAAAGAAGGGCAATGGAATGCCGATAGTAGGCAATATACCAATGACCATACCTATATTGATGAAGTAGTGAATAAAGAGGATAGAGATTACCCCATAGCCGTACATTCGGCTAAAAGGATTTTTCTGCCGTTCGGCCAAGTAGACCAAGCGTAAAAGAAGCAAGGTAAATAAGAGAACAACTGTGGTAGTGCCCACAAACCCCCATTCTTCACCAACTGTACTAAAGATATAATCGGTATGTTGTTCGGGCACAAAATCGCCTTTGGTACGTGTGCCTTCTAAAAAGCCTTTGCCAAAAAAGCCACCTGACTCGATTGCCTTTTCTGATTGGTAAGTGTTGTAGCCTATCGTTTTACGTATTTTTTCTAGTTTGGCCGGGTCTTTTTCCAATCGCAGCCAAAGACCAAAGCGATCTCTATGCCGTTGTTCAAAGACATTGTTGAACACAAACTTTACAGATAGGGAAAACAATACCGTGATTACCGCTAAAGAGATCAATGGAAATACAGGTGCTTTAAATTTTTTCCTTTTCAATAAAAAGAAGAGGCCGATCAGCGATGTCAAGGTAATGGTTATCCATATTGTGCCAAACATTAGGGTAGTAATAAAGACTACGATTGCCAACAGGGCAAACCCCAAATAATACAAGGGCAAACCTTCTCTGAAGATCACAAAGACCATTGCGAAGAATACTAGGGCGCTACCTGGATCGGGCTGGGGAATGATCAATATCGCAGGGATCAATACCACCAAGACTGCGTACATCTGATCTTTTCTTCGTTTTATATCGGTTTGTATATCACTGAGGTATTTTGCCAATGCCAATGCAGTCGCCACTTTTGCCAATTCAGAAGGCTGTAGATTGAAAAAACCAAGGTCGTACCAAGAGGTTGCGCCAGCTATGGTCTTGCCAAAGACAAAAAGACCGAGTAAAAGTACCATAGAGAATACGTAGAGTACACTTGAAAACCGTTCGTAAAAACTGGTTTCTAATGCAAGTACGATAATTATTGAAAGAAAACTTGCCCCAATAAAAAAGAGCTGTTTACCGTGAAGCGTACCAAAATTAAAAATGGAAGAGTCTGAATCTGAGAAGGTGCTTGAGTAAATATTCACCCACCCTATGGTCAATAGCGCCAAATAAAAGAAAATGGTAAGCCAATCAATGCGTCTTAAAACACTTTTACCAGGCACGCTCGTTTATTTTAAATTCTTCGCCACTATACGGTTTGGCATACTCGTGTAACAAGGTTTTTTCAAACATTCTTTTTTCAAGATCGGTACGGGTGATTTCTCTTTTTATATATTTTTCAATGAGAAGTGAAGCGATATGCCCCGCATAACGAGAGCCAAAATAACCGTTTTGAATATAAACGGCAATGGCGATTTTAGGGTTGTCAACAGGTGCGAAGGCTACAAAAACAGAATTGTCGGTCAGTTGGGTCCGTACACTGTCAATAACCGTATAGTTCTCTACGGTACCTGTTTTGCCGGCAATTTCAATGTCGGGTATTTGAACCCATCTACCCGTACCTTTTTTGTATACATCTGCCATGCCCCTAACCACTACTTCAAAATGTTTTTTGTCAATGGTCGTGTGTTTGGGTTTGACAAATTTTGGTATCGTGACATCTTTACCATCAATTTTTTTAATGACATGGGGGGTGAAGAAATGTCCACGATTGGCTATGGCCGCTGTCATATTGGCGAGTTGGATCGGGGTAACGGCAACCTCACCTTGCCCAATGGCATTTGAATACGTAGTTGTCGCCGACCACCTATTTTTACCATACCATTTGTTATAGAGTTCTTTGTTGGGTATACGCCCTTTTCTTCCCGTATGTAGATCAGAACCCAAGTAATCTCCCAACCCGAAACTTTTTACGTGTTTCTCCCAAACATCCATTCCTTCGGCGGCAGTGGGAAATTGCTCGAATATTTTTTTATAGGTACTCACAAAATAGGCATTGCACGATTTGTATATGCCGCTGTTCAAATTTCTGATTCCACCACCACAATGGCATCCTTTTTTCTTTCTTCCTATATAAAAACCGTGATGGCATGTAACGGTCGATGATGGTGTAATGGCCCCTTCTTGAAGTGCGATTAACGCATTAATGACCTTAAACGGAGAGCCAGGTTCTTTTTCGAAAGATATAGAACGATCGAAAGTGGGGTTTGATATTGAATCGTAATGCAACGTACTGTAATTTTCAGAACGCTTTCTGCCTACCAATAACGCCGGGTCGTAAGTAGGCCCTGAAATCATGGCAAGAATCTCACCTGTAGAGGGCTCTATGGCAACAACCCCGCCCCACTTGCCGTGCATCAATTTTTCACCATATTCTTGTAGTTCTTTGTCAATGGTAAGGGTAATTTCTTTTCCTTGTTCGGGCTGCACGTCCAAAGCACCATCTTTGTATCTGCCAATATCCCTGTTATGACGGTCTTTTTGAATGTACTGTATGCCTTTTTTTCCTCTAAGGGTATCCTCATATACTTTTTCAACACCAGTTCGGCCTGTTAGTTCACCTTGTACGTAATAAGGGTTTTTTGCGAGATCTCGTTCGTTTACTTCACTGATATATCCCAAAACATTAGCACCACTATCGGTGTCGTAAAAGCGTAAAGAGCGTTTTTGGATATAAAAACCTTTATACCGGCGCATTTTTTCTTGAAGCCTTGCATAATCTTCTTTTGAGAGCTGGTGTACCAAAACCGAAGGAAGTCTTGGCGAATAAACCCGGGCTCTTTTTAATTTTTTAACGAACTGTTCTTTTTCAATATCCAAGAGGTTACAGAACTCCAAGGTGTCCAGTGCCTTTACCTCCCTTGGTATGACCATAACATCATAGGCGGGATCATTACCTACTAGTAGTTTTCCGTACCTGTCATATATATAACCTCGTTCAGGATAATCATAGATAGCCTTGATGGCGGGATCTTCCAAATCTGGGGAAAAACTAAATATCTGTAAATACGATAATCTACCGATAAATGTTATTCCTATAATAATGATTATAGATGATAAGAGAATCTTTCTCATTCTTTTCTTACACTAAAGAGTGAACCAAACAATAAACATAATATCAAGGTTGCCAAGCTTATAGAAAACGTCTTTTTCAAAATTAGCAGCAAATTGGCGAAACTAAAAATTTCCAATGTAAAGAAAGCCAAATGGTGCACTACTATCAATAACGCTAAAAAAGTGAATTGTTGTACTTTGGTGGCGTTCCCCAGTTTAAAACTTTGAAATTCATAGTTCACACCAAAGACAAAACGCATAATGGCAGGCCGTAAATAGGCAATGGTTATAGTAGATGCGGCATTGATGGCCATGGTGTCTGAAAAAAAATCTATTGAGAGGCCCAATAAAAAACTCAAACCAATGAAGACTGCTCTGTTTTGTTTTATAGGATACCAGTACAAAAATAAAATGTAGACCATTGGGTTGATAAACCCAAAGAAGTTGAGTCTATTGAAAACCAAAACCTGCACTAAAACAAGAAGTGCGAACCGAATGATATTTATGATGTAGTAATTACTGATCATCGGCGTCGGTATCTGATTGTAATTGCAGTATCTCTTGTTTGTTCTCGTTGTTGACGATGTACACGTTTTTTATATTGGTCATATCATTAAAAAGGGCAATATCTATTCGATAAAAACTTTTTGAGTTGTCAAGGTCGAACTGTTTTATCGTGCCGATAGGTATATCTTCGGGAAAAATACTGCTCATTGCCCCTGTAACAATGGTGTCACCGACCATTATGGGCACCAAACGCGGAATATCTACCAACTGCACCACGTTATAGGTTTTGGCATTCCATACCAATGATCCGAAGTGGTTGCTGTTCTTGATTTTTGCGTTGATATTCGAATTTTCGTTCAAAATGCTTTGTACGGTGGCATAATTGTTCGAGATATTCTGCACGATGCCTAAAATACCTTTGGCCGTAATGACGCCCATATCAGGTTTGACACTATCTTTTCTGCCTTTGTTTATGGTAATGTAGTTTCTTAGATTAGAATAATTGTTCTTGATAACTTGCCCAGAAGTAATGGTATAGCTGATTTGAACGGAATCTAATTCTACGGTGTCGATTGATTTCTTGTTGAACAAGAGGTGGCGAAGCATTTTATTGTCTTCGACCAGCTTTTTGTTTTCTTTTCCCAGATCGAAATAAGAAGTAACACTGTACGATGTTTCGTAAATACTGCCCGTGATCCAGCTTGATGAATTGAAAAACCGCGATTGGTGATAAGAATGCGATTGAATTGTAAAGCCCAATGAGACAATCAACAAAAAGATATAAAGAAGAAAGTTCTTATATCTGATGATGAAGTTGATAATCTGCTGCATGCACTTTTGGTTTTATGCTCCCTTTGTATATTGAATTCAACGAAAATGAAGGATACCCGTGATACGGTAGTGTTCAGACCGCAGCGATTACTTGATCAAGATATTCTTGTACCGCTCCAAATTTTTCAACGCAATACCCGTTCCTCTAACAACAGCTCTTAAGGGGTCTTCCGCTATGTAGACTGGTAAATCGGTTTTTTGCGATAGTCTTCTGTCCAAGCCTCTGAGCATTGACCCGCCCCCGGCCATATAGATGCCAGTGTTGTAAATATCCGCCGCGAGTTCTGGTGGAGTTTGTGATAGGGTCTCCATCACGGCATCTTCAACACGAAGAATCGATTTGTCTAAAGCCTTTGCTATTTCTCGATATGAAATTTGTACTTGTTTGGGTTTTCCTGTCAACAGATCTCTACCTTGAACCGACTTGTCATCTGGTGGTGATTGAAGATCTTCAAGTGCCGACCCTATTTCGATCTTTATATTTTCAGCGGTACTTTCGCCTACATATAAATTATGTTGGGTACGCATATAGTAGATAATATCATTGGTGAATACATCACCCGCAATTTTTACCGATTTGTCACAGACGATTCCCCCTAAGGCGATAACAGCTATTTCAGTAGTACCCCCTCCTATATCAACGATCATGTTCCCCTTTGGTTGCATGATATCAAGACCGATACCAATAGCGGCGGCCATAGGTTCGTGAATAAGATATACTTCTTTTCCGTTTACCCGTTCTGCCGATTCTTTTACGGCGCGCATCTCGACCTCTGTAATACCTGAAGGAATACAGATGACCATTCGCAATGCAGGCGGAAACCATTTTTTCTTAAGTGCCGGAATATTCTTGATGAACATATTGATCATCTTTTCAGAGGCATCAAAATCTGCGATTACCCCATCTTTCAATGGCCTGATGGTCTTGATGTTCTCGTGAGTTTTTCCTTGCATCATGCTAGCATCCTTTCCAACAGCGATGATTTTACCGGAAATTCTATCTCGGGCGACTATTGAAGGGCTGTCAACAACAACTTTGTCGTTGTGAATGATAAGAGTATTCGCCGTTCCTAAATCGATGGCAATCTCTTCTGTCATGAAATCAAAAAATCCCATTTTTTGTTCGTTTGGTTATGTTACTAGTTCGATAGGGTGTATTTCATCGACAAAAGTAGTGAAATTAATGCTTGAAATGACGTGTGCCGGTCATTACCATTGAAACGCCATTTTCATTGCAATAATCAATGCTCAGTTGGTCTTTTATCGATCCGCCCGGTTGTATAACGCAAGCGATGCCTTTTTTATGCGCAATTTCAACACAATCTGGAAAAGGAAAAAAGGCATCGCTTGCCATAACGGCTCCGTCCAAATCGAAATTGAATGATTCAGCCTTGTGAATCGCCTGATTCAGGGCATCTACACGAGATGTCTGCCCAGTGCCGCTTGCACATAACTGTTTGTTTTTTGCCAAAACAATGGTATTCGATTTTGTATGCTTACACAATTTTGAGGCAAAAATCAAGTCTTCGACTTCACTGTCTGAAGGTTTTTGGTTCGTCACTTGGGTGAAATCTGTTTTTGCATCTGTTTTAAAATCTCGATCTTGTATCAGAACACCATTTAAACAAGTTCTTACGGTTGTTTTTGGTAAGTCGACTTCGTTCAAGATCAATATGATCCTATTTTTTTTGCCCTTTAATACTTCAAGGGCATCATTTGCATAACTGGGGGCGATTACTACCTCACAAAATAATTTGTGTATTTCTTCTGCGGTGGCCCTGTCAATTTCTTTATTGCTTATCAGTACTCCACCAAATGCAGAGACCGGGTCACCGGCCAAGGCATCTATATAGGCTTGGTAAAGGGTGTCGCGCATGGCCAAACCACATGCATTGTTGTGTTTTAAAATAGCAAAGGTAGGAGCGTCGTTTTTGAATTCGTTCATCAAGTTCACGGCGGCATCAACATCCAACAGGTTGTTGTACGAGAGCTCTTTGCCGTGAAGTTTGCTGAACATCGCTTCGAACTCGCCAAAGAAGAATCCTTTTTGATGCGGATTTTCCCCATAGCGCAAAACTTTTCCATCGGTCTCGCTTATCTTCAACGCGGCTTCTTCATGGTTCTTGTTGAAATAGTTGAAAATGGCCGTATCGTAATGCGAGGAAACATTGAATGATTTTGCTGCAAAACGTCTTCGGTCTTCCAAAGTGGTACTTCCGTTTTCGGCCGAGATCAATTCTAAAACTTCGGCATAGTCTTTCATAGACGAAACACAGAGCACGTCTTTATAATTTTTGGCAGCGGCACGGATCAATGAAATTCCACCAATATCTATTTTTTCGATGATATCTTGTTCAGGGGCACCGCTTGCAACCGTTTTTTCAAAGGGATAAAGATCGACGATGACAATATCCAATTGCGGAATTTCAAATTCCTCTAATTGGGCGATATCACTTTCATTGTCCTGACGATTCAGAATACCCCCAAAAACCTTTGGATGCAAGGTTTTCACCCTTCCGCCAAGAATAGATGGGTAGTTCGTCACTTCCTCAACAGGAACGACATCAATATCAAGATCTTTAATGAATTTTTCAGTACCCCCGGTCGAATAAATGGTGATACCAAGTTCTTGAAACTTTCTTACGATGGGTTCTAATCCGTCTTTGTGAAAAACGGAAATCAGGGCAGAAGATGCTTTTTTGATAGTGCTCATTGTTAGGTAATTGCAGTTGTTATGGTGAGCAAGCAAAAGTAATTTTTTTAACGTTTAAA
>CAZEUV010000135.1:0-7956 GCA_964515285.1 uncultured Maribacter sp.
CCACTGGGCATATAGAGGGCATCGCCGTGTTTCATGTCTGCTTGAATGCCCACGGCATATTGCAATGCCGGATATTTTTCAAAATCAGGTTCGTCCATATCTATTTTATCGATATTGTGAATGGCATAGGGTACCTTATAGAGATATTTTGTTTGTTCAGGAGAAAATAATGTAACACTCTTATCACCGTCAAAGTGAAAATGCACGCTGTCGGGCAAATCGATATCGTAGTGCATAAAAACTTTCGATTTTCCTCCCCCAAAAAACAAGGCGGGCAACCTTTTGAAGAATTTCAAACCAATATCAGGATAATCGAAGTCTTTCAAAAGCTCGGGCATGCTTTTTAGAATATCAAAAAAGAAGATGCGAAGATCCGTAGGTTTGGTCTTGAGTATTTCAATATAATCGTACAATTTCATTTCTTTGACCGGGGCATAAACACTCTCTTTGCCTTTGGCAGGTTCATTATCGTATAGGGGTACGATCTTATCTTCGGCACGATCTTGAATATAGTCTAGTGACCATTTATTAAAGGCGGGCCAATCTTTTGTGAGTCCTTCGATCAACACGGGTTTTTGAGGCTTATAATACCGTTTGATAAATTCTGCCTTGGTAATATTTTGTACCCGTATTATCGGTATTGTTTTGAACTTTCCCATTACACCTTGACTTTTTCAGTGTTCTTTTTCTCGCTTCCCACAATTTTGTTCAATAGGTATTCGCTTCCTAAAATTTCAGAACAAGTGACCACGCCGCTAATGGTAACCCCAAGTATACCGTGCATATTAAGGCTTTGCCCAGTGAAAAACAGATTGCTGATCTTGGTTTTTGGAGATATGAACGATTTAAGCGGATTGTTTACATCTTTGGTGTAGCCGTACATCGCACCTTGGTTGCACCCAATATAATCTCGGTAAGAAAGGGGTGTTGAGGTATAGACAGACTGAATGTGCGCTCGTATATCAGGAAATTTTTTCTCCAATTCTTGTAAAAAAGTTTCCGTTCGTGCGGCCTTGAATTCTGTATAGGTCTGGCCACGGTCATTTTTATGGGCCACGGTATTAAAGGTGTCTTCCCACTGTTTTACCTCTTCGTAACGCATATAGGTAATGGCGGTCAGTTGGTCTGCCCATCCGTCCATATTCTTTTTCACGCCCATAGAGACCATATAACTTTCGGGCCATGTTTTTTCGGTATAGTCATGACCGTTCCAGACTCTGTTGTGGTCTTTGAAATGATAAAGGTTGTGATTGATGTATTTAAAGGTGTTGGGTTTGAAAACTATATGTAGACTGAATGCCGAAACAGTGCTTTCTATTTGCTCAATTCTGTTGGTATACGATTTTCTGAACTTGTCAATGCCAACTAATTTCAAGGTCACTTTGGGCTCGATGTTCGATATAAAGAGATCGCCTTTTATTTCTTTTCCGTTTTTGGTATGTACAGAAGTGATCTTTTTATCCTCATAACCAAATTTTACGACTTCGTAGTGTTTATAGGCTTCCCCACCGTTCTCTTTGAGTTTTCGAATTAGCGATTTTGATATTTGGCTACCCCCGTTTACACAACGATAGGCACTTTCAATATAGGAGTTGACCGATAGGGCGTGCACATAAAAGGGTGTTTTATCGGCTTCGCCGGCATAGAGTAAATTTGAGCCTACAAGTACCGCCCTGAGTTTTTTATTATTGGTAAAAGAATTGATGTGTTCTTGAGCTGATAGTGCGAACATTTCTTGATCGTCAAAGTAGGGTTTACCTAATGTTAGGTTGTACAACGGAAACTTATTGCATGTTTTTATCAGTTCATAGCAGTACTGCCGAATACCTTCTTCTTCTTTGGGAAATTGCTCTATCAACGAATCTTGAAAATTTTCATAACCCTGGGCATGCCTGTATTCATTGTTGTCACCATCAAAAGAGATAATATCGAAGCCATCTTCATCGAGTTTTTGGAGTTTTAAATTTTCGTAAATACCCAAATAGTTGAAATATTTATATAGGTTTTGACCTTTTGAAAGCCCACCAATATAATGTACTCCCGTATCGAAGATGGTTTTTTCACGAACAAAGGTCTGTAGATTTCCGCCGTATTGATTGTTTTTTTCCAATACACAAACACTACGCCCCTCTTTTGCCATAATTAGTGCCGAGACCAACCCGCCAAGGCCACTGCCTATTATCACTACGTCATAATGTTCTTTCATGCCTGCTCGACTTTTTCAAGAGTATAAAATTATCATTTTCAAATTTGATAGCGAAATCATTAAGATTTGAATTTTCTATGGAAAGATTTTTACTCGCCTTTAGCAGTATCAAGATAGAAACTTCATCATTTATTTTTTTCAATACGGATGCACTTTCTGACAGGTTCAGATTGACGATCAAAACATTGGCCTGAGTTGCCATAGCTTCGTCAATTGAATTTGTTACCGTAATCTTACTATGATAATTGGCAATAAAACTGTTCCTGAAAATAGCACGGGAAGCCTCATTGACAATAAAACTGGTTATTTTTCTATCACGTGAATCCATCGTCAAAAGAAAATCCAATTGGCCGTGGTCTTGAGAAAGGTGTATGATAGTATCTTTTTTGCCAACGGCTTTTAGTATGGCTTTGTAGGTCGATTTATTTTCTTTTAGATCATTACGGACTTCTTTGTAAAGTGCATCGCCTTTGTATCGAAAATCTTGCAAGACATTGGCATGAAAATAAGTTTCGCCTTCGATTTCATTTCTAAGGTTTTGAAATTCTTCTTTAAAATGATGGCTTATCTTTTTTGTGCGTTCTCGGTAGCCTTCGCCAAAGTGGTTGTCAGAAGCTGAGATTTTATCTAATATTTTAATGGTAATGCTACCGTCTTTTATAATAAAAGTTCCTTTGGGCAGTACTTCTGAATTGCCATGTATGAGTACGGGCAGAATGTCAAGGTCAAATTGTTCTGCAAGAAAGAACGCCCCTTTGTGAAATCGTTTTAATTTGTTGGTGTGCGAACGACTGCCTTCGGGAAAAGCAACCAACGAATACCCTTGATCTATTTTTTTTTGAAGATGTACCACTCCTTTTTCGAGGCCTTGTGATACGGGGTAAAATCCAGCAGATTGTACAGCCTTGCCAAAAACAGGAGAGTTGTAGACCCAGTCATTGACCAAATAAACCATTTTGGGGTGTAGCATACCCACAGCTAAAATGTCTAAGAAAGAGGTGTGGTTAGCAATGACCATGACCGGTTTTTTAAAGGTGTCTTTGGTCTTATTTATGATTTCTTTTTTCACAAAGGGATTCGTGTACAAAACCGACCCCATCAATTTTGAGATGGACTTATGAAACCATCCCATTTTTATTTTTTTACTAATGGGAATTATTTTTAATAGGATGCTAAAGAGGGAGGCCATAAGACCCCCAAGGCCAAAATAGGCAAAAGAAAGTACCGAATGCACCAACATTCGGGCATTGATCGGACGCTTTTTATTGCTTCCTATAAACAACCTGAACAATAGGGGTTGAATGGTAAAGGCCACAAAGGCTGCCGAAAGAATTCCTATTAAAGAGACCAAAGAGATGGTGTACAGGGCAGGGTGCTTGGCAAAAATCAATACGCCTACGCCAAGTATAGTCGTAATCACCGAAAGAATAATCGATGTTTTATGGGTGGGTAGGGCTTTCTCGCTTGTTCGGTATTCTACGAGCAATCCGTTGGTGATAAAAATGCAATAATCGATTCCAAGGCCAAAGACAAAGGTAGAAATGATAATATTGAAAATATTGAATTCGATATGCAACAGCCCCATAATACCAAGGGTTAAAAACCAAGTGATGGCTATGGGGATACTGGTCACCAAAGTGAGCGATAAACTTCTGTAAAAGAAAAGCAAAAGCAACAAGATCACCAAGATCGAATACCCTATCAAACGGTTGAAATCATTTTTGAGATTGCCCAAAAAGGTTTCGTTCATTCGCTGCCGATCGATCAACAACGTTTGTGGCCTATCTTCAAAAGTGGCATCGACCAATTTGGCATTTATACTATCAACCTTCACTAGAGTGGTGATTGTGGTGAAATTGGCTTTCGTGACGATATAATCATCTATCGTAAAGGCATTTATCTTGTTATATTCTTTAATGTCGATAGGCTTGAAATTTGATTCTAATAAGGAATAAAATTGATTGAAGGTGTAGGGTTTGAAGCCAAGCTTATTTCCGCTTTCTATAAGATTTTCTTGAACTGATTTTTGAGTATCGGCATTCCAGAATGCTTGCCAGCGCTTTATGCGTTCTTGCTGTAGTTTTTCTGAACGAACCAAGGCGCCAATAGAGCTAAAGCCTACTATTTTGCCCGTCTCTTTTAGGTGTTGTAGCGATGTATACAGACTGTCATTGGCCTGAAGCACTTCTTCTTTGGTGTTGCCATAGGTGGCCAAATAAACCGATTTTGAATTGATGTTGGTAAGGGCATCCAATCGTTCTCTTGCGTCGATAAGATGTGAGGGCTCAAAATTAAGTTCAGCAATGTCTTGGTTGAAAACCACCTTGTTGTACGTAAATATACTGGTGATCATTAGGATGCCGATAAGTACGATGCCCCATTTCTTTTTGTGCAGATCATAGCCTGCTATTTTATCTAAAACAGTATTGTTTTCCGTTTTTATAACGGATGTCTTATATACCTGTGGAATAAAGAGCAAGGCGAAGACCGAGGCGCCGAGAACGCTGACCGCAGCGAAAATACCTAGATCTTGCAATGCCTGTGATTTCAAAAAGAGAAGGCAGAGAAAGGCCGAAGCTGTCGTAATACTGCTCATTAAAATAGAGGGCGCAACGTCTTTGTACAGCTTTTTCACAGAATTATTATTGCGAATATGGGTGAGAATATGCAGCGCATAATCTAAGGTCACCCCTAAAAGCACGGAGCCTATACCCAATGAAATCGCCGATATTTTTGTGCGTATCAGATAGAGAAGAGCGATTGACAACAGCCCCCCCAAAAGGGTGGGTAAAAATAAGATCAGGGGTATGGTCAATTTTTTGTAAAAGAACATCAATACTAGAAGTAAAAAGGTCATGGCAATGCCTGCCGTAAATTGAATGTCTTTTTTTATTTGTTGCGCATTAGCGACCGCAATGAAGGCCGCACCGTAATATTCACTGTTCACCTTTTTTTCAAAAACAGTGTTTAGCTGGTCTTTGATATGATTGAGTATAGAAACGAATTTTTCGTTTTCGGCGGTTTCGTTCGCAGGGTTTTTCGGGGTCAGAAAGAGCAGGATGTTCTTTTCGCCTTTACTCAATAAAAAACCGTTTTTCAAAGTAAATCCATCTCCAACACCTAATTGCTGTAATTTTTTCAGAGCGATAAATGAAAGTCCCAATGGGTCTTTTACGATGGTCTTTTTTGCAACAATGCCTGAAGGCGAAATCAGGGTTTTGTAATTTTCACGCGTTATTTTTGCAATACTGTCCTTCGTGATTTTCTGTTGAATTTTGGCATAATCAACATCCTCCAAAAAAAGGGGAAGGTTGTTGTAGACGAAATCCATCGTTTTTTGAATGTCATCATCGGTGACCTTGCCCTGTATGTTTTTAATGTGCTCTTTACAGCTTGTGTCTACACTATCTAAAAAACGAGCGGCATACTGTATGAGGTCATCGACCGTACCGTCTGATCGCCGTTGAATATTGACGATTATCTTATCGGTAAAATTTACCGTTTCAAGTACACGCCCTAGGTCTTTGTTTTCTGAATTTATTGGAATGAGCTTGCTAATGTCTTCTTCAAACTGAATTTTTGAAACAATGGCGACCAGCCCAATAAACACGATCAATAAGGCAAGTGAAGCCCAAAGCTTGTTTTTTGAGATCGATCGATATGCGCTTTGAAAAAACCTATCCATTTTCGACGATTGTTTTTTTTCGGTCAAAAGCAGAGAAAAAAGCATATGACAAGAGACCCAACGCTAGGGCAGAGAAGGTAGAAAGCGTAAGACTGCCAACGATATAGGTTTTAAGATGGCTGAACACCTCAAAATTCTCGGTCATTTCTTTCATGGTGTAGGAGTAATGTTCGCCCAACATAAACTGCCCAACCTTAGAACTGGCATACAGTACAAAGGGAATAAAAGGGGGCAGGCTGATATTTGAAAAAGCAAAGGCAATGACCTTGTTCAGTTTCATAAGTATCGCCAAAAATATAACAATGATTGAATGAAAACCCCAAAGTGGGCAAAGTCCGATAAAGACACCCAAGGCGATCGACAGGGCTTTTTTTCTTGGAGAATCGCTACCATGAAGAAAGTCTTCGTAGAAAAAACGCTTAAGTCCTTTTTTTTTGAACCTTCTGTACAGATCACGGGGTTTGATTACGAACAGGGCGACGATGACCAGCCATGTGTTCAAGATACTGATTCGCGTAAAATCGATAAATGGCCTAAAGTGCGAAACCCTTTCGGTTTTGTCATAATGCACTTTGACGGGAATGTTCTTGACATCGATACCCAACCATGCCCCCCTTACGATTACTTCAATTTCAAATTCGAACTTAGGCGTACGGAATTTAACGTCTTTTAAAGCCTCTAGCGGATATAAACGGTATCCACATTGGGTATCTTTCAACCATTTGCTAGTTTCCACCCAAAACCAAAAATTAGAGAACTTATTACCAAAACTACTTTTTTTCGGAATGTCTTCATGCCCCATATTACGAGCTCCGATCAATAATACGTTTTCAGAGCCTTCGTTCTCCAAAGCCTCTATAAAAACGGGAATATCTTCGGGAAAATGCTGTCCGTCAGAATCTAAAGTGATAGCAAAGACGAAACCGAGTTCCAAGGCCTTTTTAAACCCAATTCTCAGGGCATTGCCCTTACCTTGGTTTTTTTTGAGATGAAGTTGAGTGATTTGTTCGTACTCCTTAAGAATTTCGGCGGTGGTATCGGTAGAACCGTCATTAATTAAAATAACATCTTGAGTATAGGCAAGCACCCCGTCTAAAACCTTTTTTAAGGTAGCGTGATTGTTATAGGTAGGTATGATCACACAACATTTTTGTTGTGTCATTATTTCAGAAGTCGATAGGGTAGTGGTAGGCAATAGCAAATTGTTCTGCACCCTAGGTTTTAAAGGGTACAAGTTTCAACAAAGATAAGGATTGCTACTGCTAAAACAATTGCCTTTCAGCCTTATCGAACTGTGCCGATTGTAAAACAAAATTTTTAATAAAAACCTTGACTTCCTTCGAAGAGGTGCTATGATAATGGTCTAACAAAAATTGCTTGTCCTCCTCTATACTATTTTTGTATTTCATGATTTTTGGGGAGTTCTCTTGAACGCCCAACCGTATACAACGAATTTCAATATTTTCAGGTTTGTTGACGATGGCTTTTTCGATTAAGGAAGTACCCGTTTTAAAATAGGCCTTTTTATTTTTTATTCCCTTGGTATATTTTGCCATTAAAGTAGAAATGCCCCCTTTGTACGCTACCAGAACCGCATTGTCGCCTTCGGATATAGATGCAAGTACCTCATGAAGTTCTTTTGTGACTTCTAAACTTTTAGCTGCTTTTGGGTACGATTTTCTAATCTTTGATAGCTCAGGAAGCATTACAAAAGACAACAGAAAAATAGCTATTGAAAAGAGAATTTTCATTTAAGCAGTTATTTTAAAAGTAGCATTCAATTTTAGTGCCAAGGTGTCTTCAAAGAAAGTAGTGTTCTTTACTTTGATACCACCATCTACTTCAGATATAACCATATTTACAACCAGTATATCGTTTTTCTCAGGATTGATAATCGCCATAAATTTAATATTTGACGAAACCGATAAAAACAACTCTTTGTCCGTCGCTTTTTCGGTGAGTTCTTTGATAATCTGCATCATACAAACACCTGGCATTACCGGATTACCCGGAAAGTGGCCCTTGAAGATCTCATGCTCTTTGTGTATTTGTATAGTGGCCGTAA
>CAZEUV010000136.1:0-6520 GCA_964515285.1 uncultured Maribacter sp.
CTATATTGGTTTTGAGAGCAAAGAAGTGATTGTAAGCGGTAGCACAATGAACGTCTCATTGAATTCAGGGGTTGCCTTAGAAGAAGTTGTTATTGTGGGGTCACGTAACCCGAACAGAACCTCAACTGATACAGCAGTACCTGTAGATATTATTGACATGAAAGAATTGGTAGCCGCTGGGCCTCAAGTATCGGTAAATGAAATTTTAAACTATGTGGCACCTTCCTTTACTTCACAATCCCAAACTGTTTCTGATGGTACGGATCATATCGACCCAGCTTCTTTAAGAGGGCTTGGGCCAGATCAGGTACTGGTACTTATCAATGGAAAGAGAAGGCATAACACATCATTGCTCAACATTAATGGCACCGTGGGTGCGGGTAGTGTAGGTACCGATATGAACGCAATTCCAGCGGCTGCAATACAACGTATTGAAGTACTGAGAGATGGTGCTGCTGCACAATATGGTTCCGATGCAATTGCAGGGGTTATAAATATTGTGCTTAAAAAGGCAACGGGCGAATTGGGTCTGACAGTGACCACTGGGGCTAACATATCTTCAAAGAGCGATCATCAAGATGGTGGAATTGATGGAGAGAAAGTACAGATCGATGCAAATTATGGATTGGATCTAGGTGATAACGGTGGGTACATTAATTTCACGGGATCAGTTGGTGTGAGGCAGCCAGCACTGAGAAATGCCACCAACCTTGAACAGATTTATGATATAGCGAATGCTGTAGAACATGCTTTTACAACCACAAACCCTGGTACTCCCATTTCTGATATGACAGCCGCAAATTACCAAACAGGTGCGGGATTATTGGGAACAAATTATATTGGTGCTGCAGATCAGGCGGCAATTGCTGCATTGGATCTCTCCGCTACAGATGGTGTTTTGAACACCCCGGGCGATCTTGCTTTGTTAAGTGATTTATTGCCTAGCGGTGGTACAGGGGCATTTGCTACCTACCAAGAACTCGATGATGCAGAATTTGCAGCTAGAGGTTTAGAGAGAAACGACTTTAGGTTTAAAGTGGGTACTTCGAAACTAAGAGAGGGCAAATTCTTTGCAAACCTATCATTGCCGGTTTCTGAAAATGCTGAATTGTACTCTTTTGGAGGTATTTCATATAGACAGGGGTTAGGTTTTGGTTTCTTAAGAGAACCACACAGGCCAAAAGCGAATACGGCGGTTAATCCAAACGGGTTTTTACCGGGTATTCAATCAGATATTCTAGATCAGTCTTTTGCTATAGGTATTAAAGGAGAAACCGAAAATGGATGGAATATAGATTTCTCAAATAGTTTTGGCGCAAATTCGTTTGCGTTTACTGTTGTTGGGTCTACAAATGCAAGTTTGGGCGCTTCTTCGCCATCTGATTTTGCTGCGGGATCGTTTAGATTTGCCCAAAATACCACAAATTTGGATTTTAGTAAATTCTATGAAGATACCATGTCAGGTTTGAACATTGCTTTTGGTGCAGAATACCGGGTGGATCACTTTCAAATATTTGAAGGTGCTGAAAATTCGTTTGCAACTTATGATAATAACGGTGTGCCGATTGTTGGTGGAGTTGGTGGAGCCAAAAATGCATTGGGAGAATCATTGCCGGGTACTTCACAGGTGTTCGGTGGCTTTACACCTCAAAATGCCACAGATAATTTCAGGAATAGTATAGGTGCCTATGCTGATTTTGAAGCAGATATTACAGAAAGGTTCTTAGTGAGTTTGGCTACCCGTTATGAAAGTTTTTCAGACTTTGGGGATACTTTTAATTATAAATTAACTACCCGTGTTAAAGCAACTGATAATATTAATGTTAGGGCTGCCTACAATACAGGTTTTAGAGCACCGTCTTTACATCAACAGTTTTTTAGTAGAAGTAGCACTATTTTTAACGCAAGTGGTGTAGCTGAAGAGGTAGGGCTATTTAGAAATGATAGCCAAGCAGCAAAATTGATTGGGATCGATAAATTAAAAGAAGAAACTTCGCAGAGTGTAAGTTTGGGTTTTACGGCTAAATTTGGTAGGTTCTCACTGACCGCTGATGCCTACCAAGTTACCATAGATGATAGAATTGTATTGTCAGGTAAATTCACAGATGGAGGAGACCCAGTCTTACAATCGATATTCAGGGCAGCTGGTGCCGGAAAAGTTCAATTCTTGGCAAATGCCGTTGACACCAAAAATCAAGGTATTGATATTGTGGCAGGTTATAAGGCCAATATCGGTAGTTTTAGGCTAGATAATAGTTTGGCCGCTACTTTTTCTAAAATAGAGATTACAAATATCAACGTTCCTGAAAAAATCACTGCAGCAGGTTTAAGTGGAGATTTCTTTGACGGACAGGAAGAAGCGTTTTTGACTATTGCACAACCGAGGTCAAAAGTTAATCTGACGCATACCTTATCTAATGATAAGTGGACATTCTTGTTGCGAAATGTGCTTTTTGGTGAAGTGACCGATCCAGATGAGTATAGTGGTCAAGCGCGAGTAGAAGGTGCTACGGTTAACGATGATGCGGTTTATGGGTCAAAAATCATTACAGATTTCACCATATCGAATAACTTGACAGAAAGCACAACAATTACTATCGGTGCCAATAACTTATTGGATGTGTACCCAGATGACAATAGACCGGGAAGTCAGTCGAATGCATCTTTCCCCTATTCAAGAAGAACCTCTCAGTTTGGGTTTATGGGGCGCTATGTGTTTGCAAGATTGAGTTTTAGCTTGAAATAATACAAGTACAATATAGTTTGAGTTAATTTGAGGGGAAGGTCGCATTGCTAGCGACCTTCCTTTTTTTGTGCATTTTTATGAAAAGAATGACTTTTAACCCGGATTATGTATTGGAACTTCGTGATGAGGATTGAAAGTGCAATAAAACAGGAAGTTTTCTGAGTTTTAGCATAGCACCGCTATGATGAAACTCAAAAACTTAACGAAGAGGTCTGTTTTGCAGCAATTTCAAGACGTAATAGATTTTCTAATGCATATTGTGGGTTTAATAGATTGTTTAGCCATAAATCAGAAGCAATTGACGAAATAATTTCAATAAATTTCTGTTAGTAAGTAACCCATCTTTGGTTCATTAAAAAAAAGGCTATGTTTTTAAGATTATGCAGCGTAGTAAGCGTCTTCTTATTATTATCATTTTCAAGTAATGCACAAGAATGTATTTTGGGTATTGGAGGAGAGAATACTGAAGTACTAAAAAGTGTCTTTCAATTGAATGAAGATCAAATGAGCCAAATGCAGGTGTGGAGTGCCGAATTGAAAATAGAGACCAGCGCAATTGAAGATAGTATTCAGAAACTTCTTGACCAACATCCGCAGAGTACCCCTGATGAATTGATTATTTTGGCGGATAAATACAAGGTTTTACAACAAAAAATTGTGGATGCTTCCTTTTCCGCTGATAAGAGATTATTGTCCGTTTTCAATGAAAGACAATATGATCGGTATTTAGCCCTCTGCTATGATGCTATTAGAACACCTATTGAAATCAATACAACAGTCGTTCCTGATATTCAGAAAGATAGTGTTGTGGATCCTGAATAGATTGCTGCCACTACCTTGAAAAAATCGCACGGGATAAGAGAAATACTCATGTTGAGTTTGTATTTTTGCAAAAATCCCGTTGTAGATCATGTACAAAAACCTCCTCCGCCCGCTTCTTTTTCTACTTGATGCGGAAAAGGCACATCACTTTACTTTCTCGATGATGCGTATTTTTTGCACTATTGGTTTTTCGACTCTTTTCAGAACGCTTTATGTCGTAAACGATAAGCGCTTGGAGCGAGTGGTTTTTGGGTTGAAATTTAAGAACCCTGTTGGTTTGGCAGCGGGCTTTGATAAAGATGCCAAGATGTACAACGAATTTTCCGATTTCGGCTTTGGTTTTGTGGAAATAGGCACCTTGACCCCCAAGCCACAAAAGGGAAACCCGAAAAAGAGATTGTTTCGGTTGAAACCTGATGAGGCCATAATCAATCGTATGGGTTTTAATAATAAGGGTGTTTTTGACACTGTAGATCGATTGAAAAAAAAGCACAAGGTTTTGATCGGTGGTAATATAGGAAAGAACAAGATTACACCCAATGAGGAGGCTATCAAAGACTATCTTATTTGTTTTGATGCCCTTTTTGAACATGTAGACTATTTTGCCATAAATGTAAGCTCGCCCAACACACCGGGTCTTCGAGAGCTTCAAGACAAGGAGCCTTTAACCGAACTATTGAAAGAACTGAAGAAAGCGAACACGAAATTGGCTCTTAAAAATTCTATTGCAGAACGTCCCATTCTATTAAAAATCGCACCAGATTTGACCGAGGATCAATTGATCGATATCATAGAAATTGTCGAAAGCACAAAAATCGATGGGGTAATAGCCACGAACACTACCATTGGTCGCGATAATCTAAAATCTGAGTTGGTCTATACAGAAGAGCAAGGTGGTTTAAGTGGTAGACCTTTGACCAAAAGAAGCACGGAGGTCATTCGGTTTTTGGCAGAAAAAAGCAACAAGGCTTTTCCTATTATAGGCGTAGGGGGTATACACTCACCCGAAGATGCCTTAGAAAAATTAGCCGCTGGTGCCGACCTCGTTCAATTGTACACGGGCTTTATTTATGAGGGGCCGGCCTTAGTGCGAAAAATAAATAAGGCAATCCTGAAAAAACAAGCGTAGTTCTGTAAGTTTTGAACCGCGCCTACGGCAGGCAAGCTTGAGTCTTTATTTCACCCAGTAGTCCAATACCAATACATCATCCAAATGAGGTTTTAGTACATTGCCAAAAGCTTTATGGTCAGGGTGTGGTAGATAAGCGGCTCGGTCTTCTTCACTTTTAAAGGTCAAGAGAAAACAATGGGTAAACCCCTTTTCCAAACCTTCAGGACTGTTATTTAAACCCCATTCATAAGAAGCTATTTGGGGTATTTTAGAAGGTAGTTCACCAAAGGCTTCTTCTACCTTTTTTATGTTTTCTACTGAAGTACCCTCCTTGAACTTGAAAAGCACTACGTGACGTAGTAGGCTGTCTTGTTGCATGACGGTTTTGGTATCTCCTTTTGTTGTTTTAAAATCCCAAGTATATGTAGCAAAGCTTAACGAGACAAACGAGACAAACAGAATAAGGGAAAGGCTTTTGGTTTTCATTAGGTTATTTTTTGGTAAGATATAAAAAATGGACTTTATTCCATCCAAGATTTGTATTTTTCATATCTCAATCGATTGCTCACCGTGAATTACGAAATTCTTTACACCTTTATGCTTGCTACCGCAGCACTTGCGATTTCTCCGGGTCCTGATAATATTTATGTGCTCACGCAAGGCGTTACCAACGGAAAAAAACATGGTCTTGCTACCGTTGCAGGCCTAATGGCCGGTTGTTTGATACACACGACCTTACTTGCTTTTGGCGTGTCGGCTCTTATCAAGGAAAGTGAAACGCTATTTTTTGCGATCAAGTTGTTCGGGGCCGCTTACTTGGCCTTTTTAGCATACCGGGTTTTTAAGAGCGACACTGCTATAAGTTTGTCAAAAAAAGATGTTGCAAAGAAAAGCCTGGCCAAGTTGTTTAAAGAGGGTTTTATCATGAACGTGCTCAACCCCAAAGTGACCATCTTTTTTTTAGCCTTTTTCCCTGGGTTTCTTTTTAGTGACTCAATAAGTACTTTACTTCAATTTTATGTTCTTGGCTTTCTGTTTATTATTGTTTCAACCATTGTTTTTGGCTCGATAGCGGTTCTTTCAGGGACAATTTCAAACTATTTGACCAAAAGTTCCACTATTGGTATTTTTCTGAAATGGCTACAGATTGTCGTTTTTATTGCCATTGCCGTTTACCTCATGTTATCAGATAATTAATGGTAATTTTACCATAGCGATTTATAAATGGATGTCGGGAAAAGTAAAAATCATAGAATGTCCGAGGGATGCCATGCAAGGCATTAAATCTTTTATTCCCACCAAAGAAAAAGTAAAGTACATTCAGTCTTTGTTGGGCTGTGGTTTCGATACGATTGACTTCGGTAGTTTTGTGTCGCCCAAAGCCATTCCGCAAATGGCCGATACCGCTGAAGTACTTTCGCAGTTGAACCTATCTGAGACAAAAAGTAAACTGTTGGCCATTGTAGCCAATGTTAGAGGTGCCAATGATGCCTGTAAACATGCTGAAATCGATTATTTGGGCTATCCGTTTTCTATTTCTGAAAACTTTCAAATGCGGAATACACACAAAACAATCGGTGAATCCGTAGATATTCTACAAGAGATTTTAAACCTTGCCGATGCGTCCAACAAAAAAGTGGTTACCTATATTTCTATGGGATTTGGTAACCCCTACGGTGATCCATGGAATGTTGAAATAGTAGGGGAGTGGACAGAAAAGTTGGCGGTAATGGGAGTTGAGGTCTTGTCGCTTTCTGATACCGTGGGCACTTCCGATCCAGAAACGATCAAACATCTTTTTTCCAATCTGATACCCAAATACCCGAATATCGAGTTCGGTG
>CAZEUV010000136.1:6620-7920 GCA_964515285.1 uncultured Maribacter sp.
AACCTTAATCTAAGAGGTGGCCTGATGTTGGTGCCAATGGGGATAGTCAATGAATTTCATGAGCCCACAACCTTCAATGGCGTTGAACGGCCAAGTATGGATAAAAGTATTGTGCCTACAACATGGCGTGAAGTAGGTGTGGGTGTGTCCGGAAGAATTAATAATGCCAATTTAAAATACCAAGCGTATATTTTTAACGGATTTGCTTCTGTAAATGGTTCAAAAGATTTAGGAGGCTCAAACGGACTTCGCAACGGGCGTCAAAAAGGGGCGAAATCAACGTTGAATACACCAAACTATTCAGCAAAACTGGAATACTTCGGTATTCAGGGGTTACGTTTGGGGCTTTCAGGATACTTTGGCAGAACGCAACCAGAAGATGATGTTGACTTTAATGAAGGTGCAGATGTGGGTATTTCAATGATTGGCTTAGATGCACGTTATACCTATAAACGCTTTACCGCCAGAGGGCAGTTTGTTACGGCAAGTATTTCAGATACTGAAGCCTATAACAATCTGAACTTTGCAGAATTGGGCAGTGTGTTGCAAGGTTGGTATGTAGAGGGGGCATTTAATATTTTACCCCAAGACAAAGAACAACAATTGTTCGCTTTTGTCCGCTACGAAGATTATGATACCCATGCTTCTGTTGCTGGTGGTTTAACAAAAAACTTAGCGTACGACAGAGATGAAATTACCTTTGGCCTAAGTTATCATATTGCGCCCGGTGCGGTGGTAAAAACAGATTATCAATTAAAAAATAACGCCATGCCTGATTCTAATGTTGTAAAACAGTTTAATTTAGGTATTGGCGTTTGGTTTTGAAATCTTATGCAATTGGCTTTTTTACAAAGAACTCGTTTAAACAGGCTCTTGGCCAGTTGAAAAAGTTTGAGAGAGTTCACTAATTTTATTGAAAATAAATATTTTTGATTTATGCGTTCTAGAAAGAAACTTTTCTTAATTGTAATTATTTTGATGGTTGTTCTACAGTCGTTTCAATTGCCCAAGAACATTCAAAAAAAAGTGGATAAGAACATCAAAAAAACTTTTGAGGTAGAAACCTTCTCTTTAAAACCCATTAAGGTATCTGCTGAAATAAACGAACAATTGCGGGCTAAAATAAACGATGATAATTTGTATCGAATTATTTATAACAATGCGATAATCGGCTTTGGTTTTGTAGATAAGGCTTCTAGTAAAACCGATCAGTTCGATTATTTGGTATTGTTTGATAATCAGCTGAAAGTGGTGCATTCTGACATACTTGTTTATAGAGAAGACTACGGCGGTGAAATTG
>CAZEUV010000137.1:0-7900 GCA_964515285.1 uncultured Maribacter sp.
AATATCCATTAAGAACGATTTGGGTGGTTTTACATCGGCATGTAAAAAAACAAGGATGTTTCCTTTTGCAGTGAAAGCAGCTTCATTCATTTGGGCCGCCCTACCCTGCATCGTACATTTTAAAAAGCGAGCGCCGTTGTTGATCGAAATACTTTCCGATCTATCGGTGTTATTTGGTGACAGGGCGATTATAATCTCAAGTGGGGCATTGGTTTTCGAACTGGACAAAAAAGGAATCAATTCTTCTAAATTCCGTTGTTCGTTATATGCCGGCACAATGATAGTCACCATAAATAAATGCATCTCTGTTATCGAAAGTGCAAACAATGTATTTGCTACTTTAATCTCGCTGTTCTTTATCTCTGTAAATTTACAAGAAAGGTTTTACATAATTTTCGACCAAACCCTCAACCTATTTTACACAGATAACAATAGTACGATTCTAAAATAATAAAAATGAGATCATTTCAAATTAAAACGATATTGGGCCTCCTTTTTGTCGTTGTAATCACAACGCAGCTCATAGCGCAAGACGAGTCAATTGAAATAATTGATTTCAATAGGCTTTCAGAACAGTTTCTGCAGCATGCCAAGGACGGAAAAGACACTAATGAATTTCAAGAGAAACTAGCTAACACCAGCTTAAAGGTTTTGCAGAAGAGCCTACGTACAAATGAGCAAAAACTGGCGTTTTGGGTCAACGTATACAATGCCTACATTCAGGTTATCTTAAAAGAGAATCCGGAATTATACGATGATCGAAGGGCTTTTTTTGGCGATGATCGAATCAAAATCGCCGGAAGCCTAGTCTCTTTTGCCAAGATAGAGCATGGTATTATTCGAAAATCGCAATGGTCATTGGGCTTGGGCTACTTTAGAACATGGTTTCCCAATAAATTCGAACGCAAACTTAGGGTCGATAAAAGGGATTATCGCGTGCATTTCGCTTTGAATTGCGGAGCGAAAGACTGTCCGCCCGTCGCTGTATACAAAGCAGATAGGCTAAACGAACAGTTTGACAAGAGCACTTCAATGTACTTGAAACGCACTTCGGATTTCAATGCCGATAAAAGAGAGGTTGCCGTTACATCGTTGTTCAGCTGGTTTAGAGGTGATTTCGAAAGCAAAAAAGGGGTGAAGAAAATTTTAAGGAAACACGATATAATACCTACAACCAAAGACATCGATATTATATATAAAAACTATGATTGGACGCTGGAGCTCGACAATTTTATCGATTTATAACGACTTTCATCAAAAATCATCAAGACTTATATATGCCCGTAATTGCACATACCCAACCGCAAACGGCCATTTCATTCTTGTTACATAATTAGATGGATAAACCTTTTGGTTTCCCTAAATTGCGCAGTATGGACCATTGCCAATTTAACTTCGGGTAACGCATGCAAAGAATACTGGCATTCAAGAAAATCATGGTTTTTACCTTTGTATGCTTAGGCGTTTTAGCGGCCATATCATTGGGCGATTTAAAATTCTCTTTTGACTTTAGCCATTTTTTTCCGGAGGGAGACGAAGACCTTGTCTTTTACGAACAGTTTATCAAAGAGTTCGGCACCGACGATAACTTTTTACTGATTGCCGTAGAAAATGGAGGCTCGGTCTTTGAAAAAAAATTTCTGAGTGATTTCCATCAATTTTCGCAAGATGCGAAGAAGTATCCTTATGTTACTGAAAATCAGTCATTGACTACATTGTTCTATCCCTTAAAAACAACTTTTGGGTATACCCGTTTACCAATAATTCACTTGGGCGATTCAACAAAATATGCCTCTGATTGGAAAAAACTAAAAGAAGATGGCCTCTTCATCAACTCGCTCATTGATGAAAAAGCAACCTCTTTGGTCTTGGTTCTTGAAACAGAAGACGGCCTAGATTATGACAAAAGCAAAGTGCTACTGAGCCAAGTTCGAAAAGGTCTTCAAAAAAACGGACTGGCAAAATACCACCTTTTAGGAAGAGCGTTCTTTTATGAAGCCTTGGTAGAAATGCAAAAAAGAGAGGTAATTGTCACGACCATCGCCTCTACCATCTTAGTCTTTATCATACTTTTTCTAGTATACCGTAGAATAGCCATAGTACTGATTTCTTTGTTTTCGATTGTTCTTTCGCTGATTTTATTCATGGGGCTATTGTCCGCTTTAGGAAAAGAACTCACTGCACTGGCTTCTTTTTATCCAATTCTATTGTTGATCGTGGGCACTTCGGATGTCATTCATATCATGGACGATTTCTTGGGAAAACTCAAGATAGGTCTTGAAAAACAGGAAGCCATGATCTTGACCTTAAAAGAAGTTGGGGTATCGACCTTGTTGACCTCCGTGACCACGGCTATCGGGTTCGCATCGCTGTTGACATCAAAATCAAGTAGTGTTAGCGGTTTTGGCATTAATGCCTCTCTTGGGGTCTTGACGGCCTATATAACGATTATTGGTTTCACCTGCGCCCTACTCCTCTTGGTGAATAACAAATATTTGTTGCCCAAAAGGGATAATTCAAAAATTTGGCGAAGAGAACTAAATAGAATAAACCAGTTTACAAAAACCAACCCACGAAGTATTATTTTCGGAAGCATCGTATTTACAGGTATTTGTATTCTTGGGATGACAAAAATAAATACCAATTACCAGATCAAGGAGAGTTTTCCGACGAAAAGCGCCATCGCCGCTGATTTTGAATTTTTCCAACAAAATTATTCGGGCTTCAGACCACTTGAGGTAGCCATAATGACGAAAGGCGACCATAAAGTAACCGATTTTGAGGTTGCCCTTGAAATAGAAAAAGTAGCGCAAGAAATGAAGGCGATAAAACCCATACAAAACGTTCAATCGGTCAATATGTTCTTCAAAGGCCTTAACAAGGCCAATCATCTCAACAAATCAGCCTATTTTACGCTGCCAAAAGAACTTGAAACTTTCAACGCCTATAAAAAGGAATTGAAGAAATTGGCACGAAAGCGTTTCGGTAAATTTGTCAATGCCGACGAAACAAAATCACGGATCACTTCTAAGGTACTCGACATTGGATTGGATACAATCGCCAAAGTATACGAACGGCTCAATACCTTCACCCGAACGCAGACCGACACTTCAATGGTGGAATTTCGACTGACCGGTACGGGTATTTTACTCGATAAAAATGCCTTTTATGTAAGGAGTAGTCTATTGCAGGGGCTGCTAATGGGCTTGGTGTTGGTGGCGTTGATTATGGTGATACTTTTTAAAAATATAAAATTGTTATTGATTTCATTGCTCCCAAATCTATTGCCCTTATTATTTGCGGCTGCTTTGCTCGGTTATTTGAATATACCGTTAGAAGCAACGATTTCAGTGGTATTTGCCATTGTTTTTGGTATTGCGGTAGATGACACCATCCATTTTTTGAGCAGATATAAAATTGGGTTGGCCAAGGGAGCCTCAAAAGAAGAGGCTCTTAGAACGACCTTTACCGAAACAGGAAGGGCATTGGTCATCACCACGCTCATCTTGTTTTTTGGCTTTATGGTACTCTTGTTCTCTGTACATGCGCCCAGTATGACCATTGGCATATTGGTCAGTGTCACACTACTGGCCGCTTTGATTTTAGACCTATTGTTACTACCGGTACTGATCCGGAAATTTTTGTAGACAAAAAGGTGGCGAACAAAACAAAAATGTGAACTATATAGTTCTACTTTCCAGATCTTAAGGTTTCTTGGAGTGCCTTACGTGCTGAAAAAACTTTATAAAGCAAAACAAACATTACTGAAATCCATATAAAAAATAGAAAATATTCCATAGTCATGGGGGTTTTAAGGAAACTTCTTTGGTTAATAATTTTCGTTCCGTAACACTTGGGGCGTTGCAGAAAATCAAAATTTGCTGATAAACATATAAAAAATACATGTAACTTCCTACAAAAAATACAGGTTTCTTCTCGCTAACTTTAAAGACATCTGAATGATCCTTTATCTTCCTATTCCAATGCACCATCTTTTTATATACTCACACCAAAAAATAGCGATCTAGTAGGGCAAGTAGATATTTTTCAGTTATTTTTGGATTTCAAAACCAGAAACTCTATGAACCCATCCGCATCTGGTTGGATCTATAAATTTGGGGAAATCGCAAGTGAAGCTTCAACTGCTTTCAGTCATTTTCAAGATATATATGGCGAATTGAAGAAAACAGGCTTCGTTTACGGCATAAACACAAAGGTACCCCGTTTTATTGAAGCCGAACATGTACTTTCAGAAGATGAAAAAGCGAAGATAAACCTACTCACCGCCTTATATATAACGTATTCATTAGAAGAGGATCACAAAGATTTTGAGGCCTTTCTAGATAAGGTTTTCCTATTCTACCAAGACTTGGGCATTAGCCGAATATCATTTTTCAATAAGATACTCGCAGGTAGCAAAACCTCAGCACAACTTGAAAAATTGATCGATTCACGAATATATCTAGAAGATAACGTTATCAGCAAGACATTTAACAGCATTATCACAAACTCGCTTTTGTTTATTGATATATTAACGTTCAAAAGGTATTTGACCAACACGAAAGGCATTCGTGAGCATGCCCAAAACATAGAGAATATAGCTATAAACGTCACTTACCACGCTTTAAGCTCGAAGGAAAAAAGTAAAAATGACGAGAGATTGGCGCAATTGTTCGCAGCTTCATTGACCTTTATCGATACGGAAGAGCAGAATTTTGACGGTTCGTACAGAGATCGGCTAGTCGACAACTTCTCTACCTGGGAAAACCGCTATTTTTTAGATATGGCCTGCCTCACGGTTTGGGAAGACCAATCATTAGAACACCAAGAGTCAGAATTTATATTCGGAATCGGCAAAGACCTAGGGTTTGACGAAAAACAAATTTTGCGTTCTCTTGAAGAAGTATCTTCATTTTTCAAAAAAAATGCGGAGACCATTCCTTTTTTAAAAGACACTAATCTTGCTGTTCAGTTTTATGATAGCATGTCAAAAGTGGTGAACAAACTAATTTTAAGAAATAGTAAGAGACTTCAAAAAGAACTTTCTGAAAGTAAGGAACTCGTATTGCTTTTATCTAAATCGACCGTTAAGGATCTGACCTCAGAAGAAAAGAAAAAAATACAAAATCAGCTCATTGATATTTTCAAAAGCATTCCTTCACTAGCCATTTTTATGTTACCTGGTGGAGCCGTTTTGTTGCCGATTTTTATTAAATTGATTCCTAAATTATTACCTTCGTCTTTTGATGAAAACCGCATCAAAAAAAAGGATTGAATCTTCTGAAAAAGGCAGTATAAGAAAAATCTATTGCGGAAATCAAATAACTGTAATTCAGAATGTTGATGAGTTTATTCCAACCATAACTTAAAGTATCTGACTTTTTCTCTACTTACGATGATTTCATGCTCATTAAACCGATTTAACTTGATTTGAAGTCGAGAATTAGTATACGATATGATATCATTTATGTGATTGATATTGATATAGAATTTTCGACTTACCCGAAAGAAAACCTCGGGCTTTAATTCTTTTTCCAAATTCTCTAAAGTAGTATCCAGTAAATAATTTCTACCCTCAGAAGTAGCGGCATAGGTACCTTTGTTTTCACTATAAAAACATTCAACATCATCTGCATTTATTATTTTCAAGTGCTGCCCTACCCTAACGGTAAATCTTTTTTTGTATTCACGTTCCAACGGGTTGACCAATAATTTTTTGATGTCCTCAAAATCCAATGCCAATTTTTGAGGCTCTGGTTTTAAGGATCTGTATTTTTTTACGGCATTTTCAAGATCTTCATCATCGATCGGTTTTAAGAGGTAGTCGATACTATTCAATTTAAAGGCCTGAAGCGCATATTCATCATAGGCCGTAGTGAATATTATGGCACTACGCACTTCAACTACATCAAAAATCTCGAACGAGAGTCCGTCAGAGAGCTGAATATCAAGAAAAATCAGTTCAGGATGGTCATTGTTCTGAAACCAATTGATGGCCTCTTCGACCGAATGCAGCATTACCGACACTTCAACATTCAATTCGGCCAAAAGCCTTGAGAGTCTTCGAGCTGCTGGTTTTTCGTCTTCTATTACAATTACGTTCATTGTCTTTGATATTGGCCGGTTTTTCTACCGGACTATTGGTAATCAGTTTGAACTCTTTCTCTTTTTATATATTTCTGAATTTGACGCATCTCCCAATTCTTCATGAATTTAGGCATTTTACCAAAAAGGTTTAAGCCTTGAACGATAAAGAAAACCCACCACAGTATGGGACCGGTCATCAAAATAATTAAAATGAAATTAGGTTCGTCGTTTAATCGCATTAAATATACGAGCCCTAGCATAGTGAATGTACCTATGACATATACTGGAATTAATCTGTACCAATTCTTTATTAGTTCGATTCTTTTTCTTGCACGACGTACTTTGCTTTGGTCAATATGCTCCATTGTCAATACTTTTATGCTTCCTTTTTATCTTCTCTCAATATTTTATCAATTTGCCGTTCTTCCCATTCCTTACCAAAAAAAGGATTGTATGAAAACACTTTCAGGCCGTGAAAAGCCAAACCTATTCCCCATAAAATAGGGGTTCCGAAGAAATTCCAGTCTAACCAATTCAAAAACTCAGGATTACCCATAGCCTCAGAACCAATTAATACAAAAATGAATTTTCCTCTTAGTACGAACAGTAATGTATTTACAATAATATAAGCAGCAAGATGATTGTAAAACCCCTTTATACTAGCTACTTTTTTTTGCGCTCTTTCGTATCTTGTTTGTTTATCAATTTTCATATCACTATTGATTTATCGGTATTTTTCGACTTCTTTTTTATCTTCTTCCATAAATCTACGCATTTGGCGTTCTTCCCAATCTTTTCCGAAGAAAAGGTTCAATGAAAATACCTTTATCCCATGAAAAAAGAGGCCGATTCCCCAGAAAAACCACACACTGTATGCCTCAAAGCTCCATAAAGCTTCACCAAAGGTTTCTCCACCATTAATTTTCTCAATAACAATTACGGTCGATATAAACATATTCACCATCAAATAAGCCGTAAGATGTTTATAAAAACCTTTAAGTTCTTCAAGCTTTTTCTTTGCTCTTATTTTTTTGTCAATTCTATTATGTTCCATTTTTTATGTTTTTATTTTAAATTACTCCCATCTGCTTTTGTTCTCATCATCATGCATAAATTTATGAATCTGACGTTCTTCCCAATCTTTTCCGAAGAAAGGGTTATACGAAAACACCTTTGCGGCATGAAAGACCACACCTATACCCCAGAAGAACCATATAAAGAAGGTGCTCGAGTCAAAAAAGGCCTCGCCAAAGGTTTCGCCCTCATGAATGTTTCTAACAACCTTAAATACAGTCATGAACATATTCACAACTATATAAACGGCAAAGTGTATGTAAAACCCTTTTAATTCTTCAACTCTTTTTTTTGCCCTTTCTTTTTTTTCTAAATCGTATACCATCTTTTCTAAAATTAACTATGTTATTTTTTGTTTTAGGCTCTTACTCCCATCGGTTTTCATGTTCATCTTTCTGCATCAATTCCTTTATTTTACGTTCTTCCCATTTTTTTCCAAAAAACGGATTCAAACTAAACGCTTTGACCGCCTGAAATACCAAGCCTATACCCCAACCAAAAGCCGCCCAAAGAAACCAAGGGTAGCGCCATTGATCGGTATAATAGTTTATACCGGCCAAAAGTGCCATGAACATAAGATATGTTGTGAGACCTGTATAAAATTTCTTTACATGGCTTACCTTCTCTTTGGCCCTGAAATATTTGTTTTCTTTATCTGTATTTTCCATTTTAACTGGTGGTTATTATATGTTATACCAAAATTCAGAAATTTTGGGGAGTTCTCTAAAAATGACTTTCT
>CAZEUV010000138.1:0-3121 GCA_964515285.1 uncultured Maribacter sp.
TCAAATAAATTTTCTAAAAGAGTGTCATTAACCGTATTTGGAAGAGTCACTTTCAACGCTGGAGTGCGTTTCATTTCTCTTTCAATTGCGAAGCGAGCCTCTTTGTTTCTTGCCCAGCTTCTACGTGAAATACCGTTGTTCACATCGTAGAACAGCATGTTTTTCAAACGCCTTGAAGCATCTTTTGAACCGTCAAGCACCATACCAAACCCACCATTGATAACTTCGCCCCAACCTACGCCACCACCATTGTGTATTGATACCCAAGTGGCTCCTCTAAAGCTATCGCCTATTACGTTGTGAATGGCCATATCAGCGGTGAATTTGCTGCCATCGTAGATGTTACTGGTTTCTCGATAGGGTGAATCGGTTCCGCTTACATCATGATGGTCTCTACCGAGAACCACTGGGGCGGAAAGCTCTTTTGATGATACCGCTTTATTAAAGGCTTCCGCTATTTTGGTGCGCCCTTCTGCATCAGCATATAAAATTCTCGCCTGTGAACCTACAACGAGTTTGTTGTTTTCCGCTTCACGGATCCAAGTGATATTGTCTTGCATTTGCTGTTGGATCTCTTTTGGGGCTTTCGTTTTTATTTCTTCCATGACCTTTAAGGCAATGGCATCGGTCTTTTGCAAATCTTCAGGTTTTCCTGAAGTGCAGACCCAGCGAAAAGGCCCAAAACCGTAATCAAAGCACATAGGCCCCAAAATATCTTGTACATAAGAGGGGTATTTAAAACCGGTTTTATTTTTGGCCATAATATCAGCTTTGGCGCGCGAGGCTTCTAGCAAAAAGGCATTGCCATAATCAAAGAAATAAGTGCCTTTTTGGGTATGTTTATTAATGGCGGATACTTGTCTTCGCAATGAAGCTTGTATTTTTTCTTTAAAGCTATCAGGATTGTTCACCATCATTTTATTTGCTTCTTCAAAGGTCAACCCTGCCGGATAATACCCGCCAGCCCATGGGTTGTGCAATGAAGTTTGGTCAGAGCCTAGATGCACAAAGATTTCTTCTTCATAAAATCGTTCCCAAACATCAACAATGTTACCGATAAAAGCGATTGAGACTATCTGTTCTTTTTGCTGTGCTTCGTTGGTACGTGCTACGAGATCATTCAGGTTGTCGACCAAAATATCAACCCAACCTTGAGCATGTCTTTTTTTGGCAGCACTAGCATTTACTTCGGCGCAAATGGTGATGCAGCCTGCGATATTTCCCGCTTTGGGTTGTGCACCGCTCATACCACCCAAACCTGATGTCAAAAATATTTTTCCTGATGGTTTTTCATCTTTTTTCAGCACTTTTCTAAAAGCATTCATTACTGTTATGGTGGTGCCATGAACAATGCCTTGTGGACCAATGTACATATATGAACCGGCGGTCATTTGACCATATTGGGTAACCCCCAGTGCATTGTATTTCTCCCAATCATCGGGTTTTGAGTAATTGGGTATCATCATGCCATTGGTGACAACTACTCTAGGGGCTTCTTTTGATGAAGGAAATAACCCCATCGGATGTCCCGAATAAATATGCAACGTCTGTTCTTCGTTCATATTCGCCAAATATTGCATGGTCAACAGATACTGTGCCCAGTTTTGAAATACTGCGCCATTGCCACCATAGGTAATCAATTCTTCAGGATGCTGTGCCACGGCAGAATCCAAATTGTTCTGTATCATGAGCATGATGCTTGCAGCCTGTACTGTTTTGGCAGGATATTCATGTACAGGTCGGGCATAAATTGTGTAATCAGGTTTGAAACGGTACATATAAATTCTGCCATATGTTTTTAGCTCCTTTGCAAATTCTTTTGCAAGTTCGGTATGCCAGTTTTTAGGAAAGTACCGTAGCGCATTTCTAACCGCCAATTTTTTTTCATCCTCAGAAAGAACATCCTTTCTTTTAGGGCAATGGTTGGCACTTAGGGAATAAGCTTTTTTTTGGGGCAGCTTGTCAGGAATACCTTGAAGAATCTGTGATTTGAAATCCATTTTTTTTGTTTTTTTAAGACCTAACAGGTTTTTAAAACCTGTTAGGTCTTACTGTGTTTGTCAAATATCACTTCTCCATTTTTCCATACCATACAAGGCTTGAACGCTCCTTGCTGATATAAAATATCTTGGTAGTTGTTGGTATGAAAAATGTTTAGGTCGGCCAAATAACCTTCTTTCAGTTGCCCTCGGTCAGATAATTTTAAAGCTGCCGCAGCTCTAAAGGTGATTCCGGAAAGGACTTCTGCATTGCTCAATTTTTCAAAGGTTCCTAAAATTGTAGCTTGGGTCAGTAGGTCGCCCATGGGTGCAGAACCTGGGTTATGATCACTTGCAATTGCCAAGGCGCCACCTGCATCCAAAATTTTTCGAGCAGGGGTAAAGTTACAGCCTAGCCCCAACGAGGCACCGGGCAGGGCGGTCGCAATAACATTGCTTTTGGCCAAGAGTTCGATTTCTTTTTGGGTACTAGCCTCTAAATGGTCTGCGCTTATCGCTCTGAATTTTACGGCCACTTCACTGCCCAATGGTGAGAACTGATCCGCATGCACCGTAATATCAAAGCCCATTTCTTTTGCTTTTTGAAAATAGGGAACGATTTGATTTTTTGAAAAGGCACTTTCTTCAATAAAGGCATCGATTCTGTTTGTTAACTGTTCTTTTTTTAATATCGGAAAAAGTTTAGTGCTTATTTCTGATAGGTATTCTTTGGCGCTTCCTAAGTAATCTTTGGGTAGCATGTGCGCCGCTAAGCAGGTGGGAATCAAATCTGCCGAAATGGAAGCATTCACATCTTTAATGGCGCGCAACATTTTAAGTTCTTCACCTGTCGAGAGGCCATAACCACTTTTTACCTCTAAGGTCGTCACCCCATTTTTAAGATGTCGATTGGCGATTTTTATTGTGCTTTTTACCAGTTCTTCTTGAGTCGCTCTTCGGGTTTGGGTAACGGTATCCCAAATACCACCTCCTGCCTTGGCGATTTCCAAATAGGTTTTGCCTGCGTTTCGCATTGCATAATCATTGGCTCTTGAGCCGCCAAAACAGATATGGGTATGTGCATCTATAAACCCGGGAAGACAGGTGTGGTTGCCTTCAAGCTTGATGATTTTGGCCTTTAG
>CAZEUV010000138.1:3221-7587 GCA_964515285.1 uncultured Maribacter sp.
CCCGATTTCATGGGTTTTCTAAATTCAAAGGCTTGGGCGGCGGTCAATAGCTCTATTGCCAATATTTTCTCGACATTTGAGATTACCTGTAAGGCTTTACGGCCTCCTATAGATCCCATGCTAACGTGATCCTCTTGCCCAAGGGAAGTGGGAATGCTATCTGCACTGGCAGGAAAACACAAGCCCTTGTTCTCACTAGCCAACGCTGCTGTGGTGTATTGTAAAATCATATAGCCCGAGTTGATTCCCGTATCTTCCATCAACAATTTGGGTACACCTGGGCTGTTGCCTTCCAATGCCAAATAGATTCTTCTGTCTGAGATATTACCGATTTCAGAGGCGGCCAAGCAAGCATAATCCAAAGCCATGGCCAGGGGCTGGCCGTGAAAATTGCCGCCACTTATGGTTAAATCCTCGTTTATGATAATCGGGTTGTCGGTTACTGAATTGAGTTCGATTTCCAATAGCTCTTTTAGATGTAGCCATGCATTTCGAGAAGCACCGTGTACCTGTGGCATACATCGTAAAGAATAGGGGTCTTGTACACGTTCGCAATCGCTATGGTCATCCATAATCTCAGATCCTTTCAAGAGCCATTTCACCCTTTTGGCAACATGAACATTGCCTTTATAAGGGCGCAAGGCATGTAATTCATCATAAAATGGTTTGACAGATCCTTGTAGGCCCTCGATCATCATGGCTCCTATAATATCGGCCTGCGAAAGGCAACTGTGCAGTTTTTCAACGACTTTGACTGCATGGGCAGCGATAAACTGGGTGCCATTGATGAGGGCCAAACCTTCTTTCGGGCCAAGTTCAATGGCCTCAAGTCCGGTTTTCTTGAAAAGTGCTGATGTTGACAACACTTCACCTTGGTACTCGACTTCTCCCAATCCGATTAGTGGAAGAAATAAATGGGATAAAGGAGCTAAATCTCCCGAAGCTCCAACTGAACCCTGTGACGGAACTACGGGAACCGCGTCATTATTAATATGCCATATAATACGGTCTAGGGTAGTCTCTGAAATACCCGAAAAGCCCTTGGCGAGCGAGTGTACCTTTAAAATAAGCATCAATTTGGCAATCTCTTGATCTATGGGTTTACCAACACCAACACTATGGCTTTTTAAAATATTGGTTTGAAGTATTTGAGTCTCTTCCTTAGAAATTTTGGTGGTGCACAAAGGACCGAAACCGGTATTGATACCGTAAACGGGATGCCCCTTCTCGACAATGTTTTCTACGACCTCTCTGCTTTTTCGGACTTTTTCTCGATTTTCTTTTGATATTTTTCCTTGAATTTTTCCATGGGAAATTTCAAGAACCAAGCCAGAAGTCAGATAGTCTTTTCCATATAAAAATATGCTGTGTGGTGGTTTCATTGACAATTATATTTTAACACCATAAAAGTATTCATTAAGTTTGAGAATTGAACTCATCTTGAGTTTTTGTTTGGAACCGAGCCCGCCTGCCGGACTGGCAGGAAAGAAGGCTTTTGAAGTATTTGATATTTGTTTACACCATAAAAAATTAAAGAATGGTTTTTGATCTTATAAAAAAGAGACGCTCTGTTTTTCCTGCACAATATAACGATAGACCTATTGCGAAATCAGATATTGAAAAAATATTAGAAGCGGCCAATTGGGCACCAAATCATAATAATACCGAACCTTGGCGTTTTAAGGTTGTACTGGGGGAAGCTTCTAAGGTTGCATTGGGTGAGTTTTTAGCAAAAACGTACAAAGAGAAAACAGCCAAACCAAAAAATTTCAAACACAAGAAGCTAAAGACGTTGGCGCCAAAATCGACGGCGGTCATCACTATTTGTATGCAGCGCGACCCAAAAGAAAGTATTCCTGAATGGGAAGAAATTGCCGCTGTGGCCATGGCGGTACAGAATATGTGGCTCAGTTGTACAGCACTCGGAATAGGTGCTTACTGGAGCTCTCCGGGATTGATAAAGTTCATGGATAATTTTTTTGATTTGAACGAGGGTGAAAGATGCCTCGGCTTTTTCTATATGGGGTATTTTGACGATGAATTGCCCGAAGTTACCAGACTGCCAATTGCAGAAAAGGTGGTTTGGGTGTGAATACATCACATTTTTAAATAAGCCTGTGCGGTCATCACCGGAATTTTCGAGGATTTAAAATCTTTTAGATTACGGGTAATGATAATGTTTTGACTGTTTTCTAAAGCGGTATAGTATTGTAGACCGTCCTCAAAGTCAGTGAAGCCTTCATCGTTTAGCGAAAGCTCGATTATTTTATCATTTAAGGAAACGATGTTTACCAATACCTTAAACTTTCTTACAATCATCCTCGCTTCTTTAGGTGTTTTTAGTTTAGAAAGAATATAATAGGTGTTTGCAAGAGTTAGTGCAGAAATCGATAAGTTCACTTTGTTCTTGTCAGCAAGAGAAAATAGTTCTGCGGCTTCATGGTCAAAAGGTTCTCGTTTGGCCAAAAGATCCAATACAATGTTAGTGTCTAAAAATAAAAGCTTCATTTGTATTTTTTCAGCAAATAATCTCCGTAGGTCTTCTTATTGTCGAAATTTTCAGGAAGCTCGATTACGCCCATTAAGCTCTCAACTAAAGGAGTGATTTTCGAATTTTCTGTCTTATGCTTTATTACCGCACCCAAATAAGCCTCTATCATTTTTGAAAGACTTGTGTTCTTTTCTTTGGCATATAGCTTTGCCTTTTCAATGACGGACTTGTCTATTTTTAATGTCAGCTTGGTATCCATAGAATATTTAATACGTACAAATATAATAAAAATACACGTACATTCTATTTAGAGAAGTGTTTTTTTGGGGACAAAGCATCATTCACTTTATCTACGAATTTATTCTTGTTGTCAATATAAACTAGAAGAAGATCACATTTACTTGCAAAGCCATACATCTTTTCAATGGTTTGCGGTGAATTGAAATATAAGGCCACATTGTGATTCGTACTTTCTTTAGATAAACCAAGGTTTCCGATTCTCAGGTCTTCTGATTCTATCTTTTTGTTGCAGATTTCTATTTTATCAATTTCATCTAGGTTGATACTGATGTCTGCAATAAGCCCGTTTTTTAAAATAAGTTTTTTGTCAGTAAGTATAGAAGGTCGTTTGATTAATGCTCTTATATGCCCGAAGATGATAAAAGCGGTATAAATGCTTGTTATGGTTAGAGTCCATGCAGCGACCGAACTCCATTTTATTAAAAATACATGAAATGCGTAAGTTTCGATGAAGATTACCATTAGAAATGCTCCTGCCAAAGCTATGCTGGCATTATCCTTATAATTGGTAAATTCGTTGCCTCGAGTTCTTCTTTTTTTCCAAGCAAAAAAAGCATAATAGAACACCCCTATTTCTGAAGCTAGAAATTTGTTGAGCCAATTATCACCAAATATGTCGGCCACACTTCTTTTCAGTATAATGTACATGTCATCTGAATCTGAGCTGTATTTAAGGTCAAAAGATTTTAAGCCCCGATAAACTTTTGACACTACTATTGTTGTCAGAACAAACTCAACTAAAGGAACAATATAGGTAGTAATGATATTCAAATGTTTTTGCTCGTTTAAGGGCAAGAGATAGGTGGCAATGACGGTTCCGACTATGAAAATGGGTATGACCCTTATCTTGGAAATTTTTCTTTTTCTGGCCAGTAACAAGAATAACAAGGGTGTGGTCAGCGTTAAATCATAGGTGATGCCAATAGCTAAGGATGGATATTGTTTCAATAAAGGACTTAGTGCTATAGCTATGGAGGAGAGAATTATGAGCAATGGTAATCCGTAGACTATTAATTGTATTTTTTTGAACGCAAGTGATTCCATACTATCTATCTGCTTTAACGGGTTTACAGAATCAGTTAAAAAACGGAAACAATACTCCCTTGTATTCCCATGCCTTTGAAACGAACAATCCCATAAAAACAATGGTCACCACAAACTTTAAGAAGGTGCCGGTCAAAAACCCTATAAAAGAACCAAAAGCGGCTTTAAGTGCAGTTTTTTGATCGGCCTTATTTAGAAGTTCACCAACCAAAGCACCTACAAAGGGCCAAACTATGATTCCAAAAACTCCCAGTATGGGGAAAAATAATGCGACTAAAAGTCCGATTGTGGTACCGATCATTCCTGCTTTTGTGCCACCAAATTTTTTGGTTCCCATAGCGGGAATGATATAATCCAGAGCCCAAACGATAAGGGCCACGATCAAGGTAATGCCCAATACCCACCAGTCATCAGGAATGACTTTTGTAAGGTAAAGCAATAGTAATCCGATCCAACTGAGCGTAGGGCCAGGCAAGACGGGCAAGAAACTGCCAACAATACCTACGAGGGCAAAAATAAATCCTATGACGA
>CAZEUV010000139.1:0-4901 GCA_964515285.1 uncultured Maribacter sp.
TTTTACCAAAGATGCCCTTAAAGGTCTTGTTGAGCCAATTACCCTCTGAATCATATAATCCGATAAGCATTTGACCCTCTGCGTTTTCAATATTGGTGATTTCCATTTTAATAGTAGCTCCTTCCGTTTCTTGCGCTTTTACAAAGATACATCCCAAAATAAACATTAAAATAAATACTTGGTTTTTCATAAGTTTCATATTTAGAGTTTTAGTATGGTGCAAATATGGATGGATTATAAAGTTAATCGAAAAAATAGATTCCCAATTGTTGATTTTGCTGGATGGGTTGTAGAAATCGACTTCTTTCAGTATTATTCTATATAGGCCTTGATTATATTTAACAATTTTTCCATACCTTAGAAATCAATACATTAACTATAAACCATAACTCATGAAAAAACTAGTAGCAGAATTTATCGGTACCCTTTGGTTGGTACTTGGAGGTTGTGGAAGTGCTGTTTTAGCAGCTGGCTTCCCCGAATTAGGAATCGGTTTTGTTGGGGTATCCCTAGCATTCGGTCTTACCGTTTTAACCATGGTCTATGCCATAGGCCACATTTCAGGCTGCCATTTGAACCCTGCCGTATCAATTGGTTTATGGATGGGTGGCCGCTTCGATGTCAAGGATCTTGTTCCGTACATTATTGCCCAGGTATTGGGAGGAATTGCAGGAGCCGCAATACTATATCTTATTGTCAGTGGAAAACCTGGTTTTGAGCTAGGGGGTTTTGCCGCCAATGGGTTTGGCGAACATTCTCCTGGAGGGTACAGTATGACCTCGGCTTTGGTTACAGAGATAGTGATGACATTCATGTTCCTTATCATCATTCTAGGTGCGACACATTCGAAAGCTCCAAAAGGAATGGCGGGTTTGGCAATAGGACTAGGACTTACATTGATTCATTTAATAAGTATTCCCGTAACCAACACCTCAGTAAATCCGGCTAGAAGTACAAGCCAAGCATTATTTGCAGGTGGTTGGGCCATAGACCAACTCTGGCTGTTTTGGGCAGCTCCTATAGTAGGAGCCATTTTAGCAGGGTTGGTGTACAAGTTCATTTCGCCTGAAAACAATGACTGAACAAACACTTAATTAGCTGTGTAAAACCCGTACCTGATTTAAATCAACTAAGCTAACCGCTCCATAATCCACATAGGACTATTGAGTGGTTTAGCATTATACATATCAGCATGAAAATCTTGGGTGAAAGTGCAAGATTTCTCCTCCTTATCGAAACCAAAGAGGTAGTTTTACATCTATGGTGAAAACTCTTCAATTTCGTATTCCCTTAAAAGAAGCATCTAAAAAGGATATTCTTCTAAAGAAAGTTGCCAAGTATTTGAGCATGCTTGAAGAGGATATTGTAGTTCACGTACTTAAAAAGTCTATCGACGCCAGAAAACCCTCGATTTACTTCAACTACAAACTGGCCATTTATATCAAAGAGAAACCGCCCAAAACCGCTGCCTATTCGTTTGATTACAAAGATGTCTCTACCTCAAAAGAAGTGCACATTATCGGTTTTGGCCCTGCGGGTATGTGGGCAGCACTTCGCTGTTTAGAACTGGGCTATAAGCCCATTGTCTTAGAAAGGGGGAAAAAGGTGCGAGAACGACGAAAGGATCTAAAAGCCATCAACCAAGACCATATTGTGGGCGAGGACTCCAATTACTGCTTTGGCGAAGGGGGTGCTGGCACCTACTCTGACGGAAAATTGTACACCCGAAGCCTCAAACGAGGTGATGTACGCCGTGTATTTGAAAGTTTGGTGCACCATGGGGTTACCGAGCAAATTCTCATAGATGCCCATCCGCATATCGGCACGAACAAACTGCCAAAGATTGTTCAGAATATTCGTGAGACGATTTTAAAATATGGTGGAGAAATCCATTTTGAAAGTCGTGTGGTCGATTTCAATATTAAAAACAACAAACTACTGTCCATTCAATTCCATAACGGAAAAGAAATGACAGTGAATCGTGTCATACTGGCAACAGGGCATTCAGCGAGAGACATCTATTACCTGCTACATCAAAAAGAGATTGCTTTGCAAGCTAAATCTTTTGCAATGGGGGTTCGGGTAGAGCATCCACAGCATATCATTGATAGCATTCAATACCATTGTAAGGGCAAACGCAACGAGCTTTTACCTGCAGCAGCGTATAGTTTGGTAGAACAGGTGAAAAATAGGGGCGTATACTCTTTTTGTATGTGTCCGGGCGGATTCATCGTTCCTGCGGCCACTGCACCGGGCGAAGTTGTGGTCAATGGCATGTCGCCATCTAAAAGAAACAATTTGTTCGCCAATTCGGGCATTGTAGTGGAGATCAATGTGGATGAGGATATTTACAAATATGAAAAATTTGGAGCATTGAAAGGCCTAGAATACCAAAAAAATCTAGAACGCTTGGCTTTTACTTCAGGAGGTCGGAGTCAAACCGCTCCCGCACAGCGATTGACCGATTTTGTTGAGGGTAATCTATCTTCCGATTTAAATGCCACTTCGTATCAACCCGGTCTAAAATCGGCACCGCTACATTCCCTTTTACCAAAATTAATAGGTAGTAGGTTACGTACGGGTTTTGCTGCTTTCGGAAAGAAAATGAAGGGCTACTATACCGCCGAGGCCAATATCATTGGGGTGGAATCTAGAACCTCATCACCAGTAAAGATTCCTAGAAAAGAGAATTTAGAGCATCCTGAAATCGAGGGACTCTTTCCATGTGGAGAAGGTGGTGGCTATGCAGGTGGTATCGTTTCGGCAGCAATGGATGGGGAACGTTGTGCGGAGGCTGCCGTGGTCGGGCTTTAGATATAAAAAAACATTTATTTACGGCAATTAACAAAATTCTTATAAACTTGTTTGTATCACTTTATTTCTAATGGTTTAAAGGTTTCACGTTTAGAAGGTCTAACTAAGGTAGTACCAAAAATCATATACTACAATGTCAGGTCGAGCGCAGTCGAGACCTAATGGTCATACGCTCCAATTCTCGAACGAAAAGATTTCGAAGTTCTTATCAGCAATATTTCTATTTAACTGACTTATAGCTAACTACGGCTATTAAATCATATTTTCAAGAACATAATCAAGATTCTTCCTTAAAGATGAATTTTCTTTATTAGCCTTACCAACGGTAAAAATTCATATTCAAACATTAACAGTATCTTCGCAGCTTATTTCTAACCATATATGACATTCAAAGACTTAGGCATTGCCGAACCCATACTACGAGCCCTTCAGGGTGAAGGCTATGAAAACCCCACTCCCATTCAAGAACAAGCGATTCCTATTCTGCTCAAAGGCAAAGACCTTTTGGGCGTAGCGCAGACGGGAACGGGGAAAACTGCAGCATTCGCAATCCCTATTTTACAACATTTGCACAACCATAGACAACAGAACGGTGGCAGACGACGTATAAAAGCGTTGGTGGTCACCCCTACCCGCGAACTCGCCATACAAATCGGAGAAAGTTTTACTACCTACGGAAAGTACACAGGTATTAGAAATACCGTCATTTTTGGTGGTGTAAAACAGGGCAAACAGGTAAGTGCTTTGAGAAACGGTGTGGATATTTTGATTGCCACCCCGGGTCGATTGTTAGATTTAATGAACCAAGGGTTTATATCGTTTCGCGATCTTGAATTTGCCGTACTCGACGAGGCAGATCAAATGCTCGATATGGGCTTTATTCACGATATTAAAAAAATAATCGCCAAACTGCCCCCCAAGAGGCAATCGCTCTTCTTTTCGGCCACTATGCCAAAAACAATTGTGGAACTTTCGCGTAAGATTCTGGGCGACTTTGAACAGGTGACCATAAAACCACAGCAAGCTACCGCTGAAAAAGTGGAGCAAGGTGTGTATTTTGTAAGCAAACCAAACAAGCCGAAATTGCTGGTTCATTTATTGAAAGAAAGACCCAATGATTCGGTATTGGTATTTTCACGAACCAAGCACGGGGCCAATAAAATCGTAAAGAAACTGGGGCAGGCCGATATACGATCCGCTGCCATTCACGGCAACAAATCGCAAACAGCGCGTCAAAAAGCCCTAGGTGATTTCAAGGATGGAAAACTAAAAGTACTGGTAGCGACAGATATTGCCGCCCGGGGCATTGATGTTGAAGAACTATCATTGGTCATCAACTATGATCTGCCCAATATTTCGGAAACCTATGTACATCGAATAGGACGAACTGGGCGTGCAAGTGCCAGTGGTATTGCCCTTTCTTTCTGTGACAAAGAAGAAAGACCCTATTTACGTGATATCGAAAAACTCATCAAACAAGAAGTACCCCGTATGCCCGAGCACCAGTTTGTAGATGGTAATGATGATGAAACCGAACCGAGACCGCAACGCCGAAATAACCAAAACCAGAACAGAAATCGTTCGAGAAATAGAAACTCTAATTATAGAGGAGGCCAAAACAAAAACCGCAATCGCAATTCGCGAAACCGAGGCTCTGATTCAGGTTCAAGAGATTAGTTCTTCGCACAAATTTGTGCATCTAACAAAAATCAACTTTTGCCCTATAGCAAGTAAACCCATTTGCATTTTTTTACTAAACTACCTCGGAACGCAAGCCCACAAGGCATTCGGCGGAAATGAATGAAAACATAACTATGCAAGGATGCTTCGGGAGGAGCATTTCAAATCTCACTTAGTGAGTAAGTTTTACTTTTTCATTATCTTGACGTACTGAACAATACCCCCACACGGGAAGTGCAAACACATGCATGGTTCCTAACCACTATTATTCTCGGGTATTGAATAACGACAAATGGTATTAGCATGAACGATCAAATAGAACAATTCTATACCGCTTTCCAGAATAAAGATGCAGAAAAAATGGTAGCCTGCTATCATGATGATATTGTATTCGAAGACCCTGCTTT
>CAZEUV010000139.1:5001-7393 GCA_964515285.1 uncultured Maribacter sp.
GGTCTTCTCCTTGGCGGAACATCATTTTTTAAGAAAAAACTCAATCAACAGACCAATAATTTACTGACCAAGTTTGAACAAAACAGCTAATGTTTTAACTATCTATAATTTACAAAAAAGCATCTAAATGATAATCCATATAATAAAAGCCAAAATTTGTAAACCGCTTGTTGTTTTTGCACTTGTATTGGCAAATACAACAGTACAAGCACAAACACATAATTGGACAAGAACCAATCCTGGCGGCGGAGGCGCCTATAGCACCATAGGTGCTGGTATTACTGGAATCGTCATTGCCGGAAGCGATTTAAGCGGTGCCTATAGAAGTCAAGATGGAGGTGCTACTTGGGATGTTATCGGGGCCAGCAATGGGCTTAACGAAACACACATCAGTGGTGTTGGTTTTGACAGAGCTGATGGCGATATTCTTTACATTGGTACAGAAAACGGCATTTTTAGAAGTACCAATGGCGGAAACTCAGTTGACAGAGTGCTCACAGGTGGGTATATTACAGATATTGAGTTTGGCACAAACGATACCAATATAGGTTATGCTACGTACCACCCAACTTTTGATTCTAATAACGGTATAGTTTATAAATCAGTTGATCGGGGCGTGAATTGGGCTCAGATCAGTATAGATCTTCCTTCAGGTATTCGTATCTTAAAAATAGTGGTAAACCCCAATGATGCCGATGTTCTATATATTTTAACCGGACAAGGAAGATTTGCCTGTGGTTTGGCAGATGTGTACAGAAGTACCAACGGTGGCGTGAATTGGGAAAATCTTACTGCTACGCTTCCAGAAATTCTTGATGTGGCCGTTGACCCGAATAACCCGCAAACTATCTTCATTACCACAATGAACGCCGATTGTTCAGAGGACTTTTATTGGACCAATTTAGACGGAGCCTTATATAAAAGTATAGATGGAGGCACTTCATGGGGAAACCCCTTGTCAAATAATACGGGTGTTATTTGGATTGATGCCGATACCCCTGCTACGATTCGTCTTATGGATCCCAGAGAACCTTATCCGTGGATAAACACTTCAGGCACATTTACTTCCACAAACGGAGGAACCACTTTTTCAAAAACCGGGGATGTTGACAATTGGGATACTTTTTTCAACGATGAACACCTTCACTCGTACGGATCCAGTTTTAATGGTATCAGTAAAACCTTGGGCGAAGACCTATCCAACAAAAACAACTATTATTGGATCAACTCACAATGGGTGTACAAGACCACCGACAACGGTAGCACTTTTAAAAATATTTTTACCGAAGAAGTATCGACTGGATTCTGGAAAAGTAGGGGTTTTGACAATGTGAACATGATGGATATTTCTATAAGCAAGGCAAATTCAAACCTCATCTATTTAGGGTATTTTGATATAGGAATATGGAAAAGTCTCGATCATGGCGAAAGTTGGCAAAGTTGCAATCCAAGTCAATATAGCGGTGACTGGGATGGCAAAGGGGGAAATTGCGCTACGGTATTGGCGGATCCCGACCGTGAAAACGTAGTTTGGTCCTCTATGTCAGGCAATCAAAATGGGGAGGTTGAAACCTATTTACTGAAAAGTTCCAGTACCGGTGATAGAAATAGCTGGACCCTTTCAAATAACGGTTTGCCTAATGAAGAAATCATGGGGCTTTCGATTGATACGAACAGTAACGAAACAAACAGAACGTTATACCTAACCGCACTTGGCGATGTCTACAAAAGCGTTGACGATGGCGTAAATTGGAATATAGCTTTTGATTGCAACGGCTGTCGCTTTACGGCAGTTGATAAAATTGATGGCAGTATTGTATATGCTGGAGGAGAAGCAGGGGCTTGGCGTTCGACCGACGGGGGAACAAGTTGGACAGATATAAGCCACCCTGAAATGAAAGCAGGTACGGGAGTTCGTTTTTGGGATGAAAACTATGACGGGGTATTTGATATTAAGACCGATCCCAATAATACGAATTGGGTATACGCAACGGCTCTAGGCAATGGTAAAGGACTCTATAAAAGTGTGGACAATGGCACTTCGTGGGAAAAATTACTTGTTGATGACTTTATGCGAAAAATAGCCGTTTCTCCCCAAAATCCCAATATTCTATATGCGACTTCTTCGAGTGCCTTTGAAGCGGGAGGCTATGACCCAAATTCAACGGGTATACAATTTTCTGATGACGGAGGGCAAAATTGGTCGCAACAAAATCAAGGTATGGCCTACGCTCTTGCTTTATCGGTAGCCATTGACGATCAAACAGATGCGACCGTATTCGTTGGATCCCCAGGAACTGGGTTTCAAAAATCGGCCGTACCAAATAGTACCGTAGGTGGTGGCGGAAATCTTCCCACTTCAACCATCCTCTACCCTAGCCCTACAGCAATA
>CAZEUV010000140.1:0-7279 GCA_964515285.1 uncultured Maribacter sp.
ATTGAAATAGCCACTATGTTCCAGTTGGGAAAAACGATCGTATCCGAAGAAATCATAGAGAACGATTTTGTCTGTAACCTGAATGCCTGCAAGGGTGCTTGCTGCATAGATGGGGATGCCGGCGCACCTCTAGAGGATAAGGAGACTGAAATCTTGGTGGATATCTACAGGGATGTAAAACCTTTTTTAAAACCTGAGGGTATCGCGGCCATTGAGGATCAAGGAGCCTTTGTCAAAGGTGAGGATGGTGAATGGGAAACCCCCTTGGTAAACGGCAGTGAATGTGCCTATGTTATTTTTTCAGAAGACCAAACGGCAAAATGTGGCCTTGAGGAGGCATATAATCAAGGTGTCACAACATGGAAGAAACCTGTCTCATGTCATCTGTACCCGATAAGGATTAAGGAATATACTGAGCTTACCGCCGTAAATTATCATAAATGGGAAATTTGTGACCCCGCATGTTCTTTGGGTATTGAGCTGCAAGTGCCAGTATATAAATTCGTTAGAGAGGCTTTAATTCGAAAGTTCGGAGATAAATGGTATGGCGAACTAGAGAAAATCGCAAAAGAACATACTAAACCGTAGGAATGTGCAACAATATTTTGGTGCCCGCTGCTTTGCCTTTGTCATCATAGAGATCGATAATCTCTAGTTCAAAGAAATTTTGGTAATCTCTTGAAAAATTGGCCAAGCGTTCTTTGGTGATATCAATACCCACCGAATTTCGTTTTAGCACTTTGCCCTGTTTTATTTTTTCGGCAGCGGCCCTTCCGATACCATTGTCGGATATTCCGATGTGAATAAACCCATCGTCTTGGCTTTTGCTAATATGAAGTGTAATGTTTTTTTCTCCTTTCTTTGAAGATAGTCCGTGCCACAGTGCATTTTCTAGAAAAGGCTGTAAAATCAAAGAGGGAATTTTTACAGTGTGGGTGTCTATATTTTTATCTATAATGGTCTTGAAGTTGATTTCGTTTGAAAAACGAATGTTCTCAATGTTCATATAGAGTTCTACCGTCTCTAGTTCTTCTGCAAGGGGTATTTCTTTTAAAGAAGAGGCTTCCAGTATTTTTCGTATTAGTTTCGAGAATTTGTTCAGGTAGTGAACGGCATTCTTTTTTTCGTTGTTGATGATATATAGCTTAATGGAATTCAGTGAGTTGAATAAAAAATGGGGATTCATTTGACTGCGCAACATGCTCTGCTCCAAGGTCAATAATTTCTTTTCGTTCTTCAATTGAAACTGCCTATAGAGAATGTATAGAATACCCGCTAACAAAGCCAGGGCAATACCTGCAATCAGAAGAATTGTTCGGTTTTTACGAAGCTCTAACCTTACATTTTCGTTTTCTTGGGCCAATGCCTCAAATTGGCTTTTTCTCTTTTCCGTTTCATAGCGCATGATCATATCGTTCACATAGCGAAGGTTGCGGTCATTTGATATTTTTTTATCGAATACTTGGGCTTTTTTATAATGTTCTAGCGACTTTTTAAAATCGCCCTTACTTGATAAGAGTTCTGACAAGAACTCGTGAGCCTGTGAAATACCACTTGGCGAATTGTGTTTTCGCGCCAGATCAAGGCCATTGAGCAAGTTTTTCTCAGCTTCGTCATAGCGTTTCATTTTCATCAAGGCCCAGCCTAGATTTATATGTACTGCTGAGGTTATATATTTGTCTCCCTCTTCTTTTGAAGCGATTAAAGTAGGCTCGAGAATATTCAAGGCTTCTTTGATCTTATTCTGTTTGATGAAAATTTGGGCAATGCTGTTTTTACAGATTACACGGCCAATGTCACTATCGATCTCCTCATTGAAGGAGAGCGAAGTCAAATAACTTTTCATTGCCTCTTCAAGTTTGCCTTGTTCTTCGTAGCATCCCCCTATGTTTTGGTTGTTGATGGCGAGGCCTAATTTATTGCCAAGTTCCTCTTCGAGCTTCATTGATTTTTTGAACTGTTCAATGGCAAGATCGTATTGTTCTAGGGCTTGATATATGTTACCAATGCCGTTCAATGATACATTGATACTTCTTTTGAGTCCGTTATTGGGGTTTTTGACCGTTTCGGCCAGCTCCAAAGCTTCTTGATTATAGTCGAGTGCCGATTTTATGGCATCTATTCTTCTGTATACCACGCTCAACATATTCAAGGCATATACTTTGAACTCTAGGTTATTGGCTTCATCGGCTACCTCTAAAGCCCTTTGGTGTAACGCTAGCGCTTTTGAAAATTGTGTGGTATTTCTGTATTTTCTTCCCAACTGGTTAAAAGCATAAGCTTGTCCGTCTAAATAATTCTGGTCGATTGAAGCATTGGTGAAATACCGCATAAACAGGGTGTCTTTTCTTTTCGAACGTAGTACGGCATCTATTTCGCCATAGGTTTTGGGCGCCGCTTTGATCAGGCTATCGATGGTTTTTTTGAAAGAAGCGGGTACTCCCTGAGAGAATCCTTGAAAGAAAATAAAGAAAAGAAGAATAAAAAGGTACTGTTTTTCATTTTTAGAAAAGAGCATGGGGGTATTGTATTGCCTATGTTTGGTTCTAGACTTCATAAATCAATCTACAATAAGTCTAAAAAATCAGATTTTTTTTGCCTCGAAACAGGTATTTTATGATTGGGCTTTAAAATTACATACCCATCGGTTTTCAAAAACTCTTTTATTTTGGTGAGGTTTATTATATACGAGTTGTGAATTCTAAAAAAAGAATCACCTGGCAAAAGCTCGTTCACTTCTTTCAGTTTTTTGGTGAGTACGATTTTCTGCCCGTCAGTTAGGTAAACGGTGGTGTAATTCCCATCTGATTCGGCATAAAGAATTTCATCACTTTCCAAGAACACCAATTTGCCATCGGTATTGAAAGTTATTTTTTTGCGAACTGGGTTTGAATTGAAGTTCACCAATATTTTTTCTAGACGTTCTGCAGTATAGTTTTTTGAATTGTATTTTTTTATCTTAACAATAGTATCTTCCAAATCATCGGTGTCTATAGGTTTTAAAAGATAGTCGATGGCTTCGTTCTTAAGAGCCTTGATGGCATATTGGTTGTACGCCGTGGTGATGACTACCGGAAAATCTTTGTTTTTTAGTTTTTGGATAAACTGAAACCCATCCATAGTGGGCATTTCTATATCCAGAAAAAGGCAATCGGGAGTGTTCTTTTCTAGATAATCAAGTGCTTCAAATGGATCGGTGAAAGAGGCGGTCACATGAATTTCGTCACTAAAATTCGTTAACTCCCAAGAAAGACTTTGAAGTGCCTTTATCTCATCATCGACTATTATCGCTTCTATCATATTTTTATATCTTGGTAGAGGAAGTTAGTCAAAAATAACAGTATGCCGTACCATATTTAAAAAATATGTGCCAATGGACGTAATTTGAGTATGGTTGGTATAAAAATCGACCAAAAACATATTTTACTACTCACATCAACGACCTTTCTTACACAGCTTCAAATAATCAATACACTTAAAAGCTCCTGTAAAACAGATAGGCCAATTGCATGTCATTTATACAGAATACCATACCATTTGTACATTATGGTATATGATGAGAGATAACGAGAACTACTTTAGATTCAGAATTAATGTATTAAGTGATTTTGGTTCCCCTTATATAAAACAGGATAATTAGGGACTTAAATTAAAAATCATGAAAAAATGTGCTGTGATGTTCGCTTTTTTAGTTTTAACGTTGTTGTTGGCGGTCTTGACCGATAGATCAGCTACGGTCGTTACAGACGATGGTCTTGTTGCCGAAGAAAACAATACTGAGGTTCTAACGCTAAGTGATGAATTTCAAGCTCATATTGAAAGAACTGAAAATCAGTAAATTCAAGCTGAAAGTATTGACCTTGAAAACACTAGCATTGTAGTAATTGGTCATAATAGGGTGAAATGACGCACATGTGCCTGATATATAAACAGATAGCCAAACAAAAGGGTTGAAAACGATGATATTTCAGATTCTTTGTTTTTAGGGTTCCGACCTAGGGTTTTTATTGTAAATTACCTATTTTTACATAATCCTCCCCCGGTTAATGCGCATTGTCTATGACACTTGACTTTTTTGAATAAGGGTTAAGACATAATTTTTTATAAGATATTGATATTTAGGGGAAACCCTTGATGATTTTATGAAACTGCCAATCCATAAGGTACGGTTCAAAGGAGCGTGTTAAAGATAAAAACATGTTGCTGTTCTAGTAACAGTACCCGTCTGATGAATTACTACTGGCTGGGCGCCATACCAACTTGTTGGTATTTGGTGATTTGCTCGATTATAGGTTTCGGGGGAACTACCTGAATCAGCACCACTAGTAGTAAGTATTGATTTCAATACATTGGGGGAATCGTACGGGTTTGGCGGTATCATAATTATTAAAAATCAAAAAAAGACCAATAATGTGTTTGGTCTTTTTTTTTGCATGATTTTGTTCATCGTTATGAACTGGTTCAAATTCTTGTACGCCCCAAATACGATTTCAAATAAATGTATTCGCCATTTAAAAAATGCCCTGGACTCTCTCCAATATACTTATTGAAATCATTTATAAAATGGGCTTGGTCATAATACCCACAATCAAGTGCCAATAAATGTAATTTTTCAGAACTACCTGATTTTATGATTTCAAACACCGAGTTCAGTTGAATAACCTTACAGTAATATTTTGGTGTGACACCCACGATTTCTTTGAATTTTCTTCGAAAATGCCGTTCGCTTAAGTTGCTCTTCCTGACAAGATTGCCCAACGAAATGACCCCATTATGGGCAAAAATTTCCATCAAAGTTTGGTCAAGCCATGCAATTGGCTCAATTCGGTGTTCTATAAGATTCTGCATGGCCTCTATAACCAATGAGATGATATTAGAGGGTTCCATATCCTTTGAAATTGAATCAAAGTATGTTCTGGTTTTATCCGGTAAAACCCCTAAAAGATCTTTCCAACAATTCAATAGTGCCCCGCCGGGCATATGAAACAAATAATAAGGGGCAAGTGGGTGCAAAACAAGACCGATCTGACCAAAAGTCCCATTTACCTCCATTCGTATTCCTGAAATATCAATTTGCCCGGCAAGGTTAAGGGGAACTTTTGTTGGTGTAAAACTTTCGCCGTGGACAGTAAGATTTGGAATATTGCGATATATATAAATGAGCATAGGAAAACCCGTAGCGGGCATGGGCATAGAGATTTGAACGGGCATTGTCGTTTCTCCTTGTACAACGGCCAGCACAAAATCACTAAGCCCTAGAGGTATTTCGCAATCTATTTGTTCAAAAAGTTTCACGCTGGTGTCGGGGAAAGGTCAAATTGAAAAAGACCCCATGTCCGATTTTTACAATGATTCGGTTTTTTCATGGGTTAGCTTTGATTAAAGTTAATGAATTCCCCCCATCTTTTAACAGTTACGTCTTTGATTCATCAATTATTGGTAGATTATACAAAGAACAATGCCATCTATACATTTTATTGTCAAAAAAGATAGCGTGCCACTTATTTTTGAAAATTATGAGAAACCATGTTTACTTATTTACATAAGGAAACACTAATTAACAAAGCCATAAAAATTATGAAAACAATCAATCACTTATTATTAATTGCTTTAGTAATCTTTTCGAGTTCTTGTTCGTATGAAGACTTAATTAAATCAGATGATGATTCAAAAGAAGAACCAGCGGCCTTTTTAGAACTCGACCTACATCAAATAGCTCTCGAATTTGAAGAAAAGAAAATGTTCAGAGAACTTCAAAAAATACAAGAGGCCTTGGCAGAAGATACAGAAAATGAAGACCTGGTTAGAAAAGAGAAACAATTGAAGAACAGCCTTGAAAACAATGCGTTTATCTATAAAAATAATGAAGAGTTATTAAAAGGAATACGTGGGCCTAGAGGACCAAGACCACCAGGAAAACCCTGTAGTGGCGAAGACCCTGATGAATTCAATTGTCCAATTCGTATGCCTAAAAATCAAAAAATCTGGTTTCATAAAGAGCAGGGTAAACTGTTAGGTGTCGAAGTATCTACGGTAAATGACGAAGTTTGTAGTAAGATGGCTGGCCTAGAGTCGGTTGAGTTTGATGACGTTCGTTTTCAAGAGGCTGTCATGGAGGGTGATCAAGGTTGTGGTGGCATGATGACCATAACAAAACGTGATAGTAATGGAGGTTTGACCACCTATAGCTTTCCTATTGAAAGATAAATAACCAAAAAGTTTAGTAATTTAAGCCTCTATCGTAATTAGGGGCTTTTTCTTATGGGTAAATTCGGTTTTATTTTTGGCTTATGGTTCATGTTGCCCATGTGCCTGTTGTCACAAGATAGCACATCAAAAGAAGAATTGATGAATGTACTTTTTGACAAGGGCTATGACAAGTTGTTTGTAAATAAAGATAGTGCTTATCACCATTTTAATGCTTCGTTGAAATTGGCCAAAGAATTGAAAGACTACAACATGCAGCTCGATATCTTGAGCTATACCATCTACGCAAGTGATTATCATTACGACCTAAAAAATTACCGTAAAAATCTCGAAAAGACACAGGCCATTTTAGAATCTGATTCTCTACAATCTAAAATAGAGGATTATGAGGTTTATTTCAATTCTTTTTTATCAGATAAGGGAATCTACTACTTTGAAACAAGGGATTTTGAATCGGCCAAGGCGAATTTTCAAGAACTGCTCTTTAAACTTTCAAAAATTCCTGACCAAGAGCTTGATGATGAGACAATATTGATGCTAGACAGTATGTACAGTTATTTGGCTACTATTTATAAGCATACGGGTAAATACGAGTTGTCAGAACAATATTATTTGAGGTCGATTTCTTTGATAGAAAAAAACAAGACAGTCATAAAGGGTCATGAAGATCTGATTAGCGGTACGAATCTACTATTGGCGCAGTTGTATAATTTGATAGGACAATATAAAAAATCAGATGCGTTGTTTCACAATGTGTTGAGGTATTATAAGAAACGGTATAGAAAAGAGAAAAAGTTTAAGAACAACCTCATATCGGTATATCAAAAAATCACAGACTCTTATGTGTTTCAAGACAGCCTGCAACAGGCCTTGAATACCTTGAATGAAGTTGTTGAAGGAGGTTACTTATTGAAAGAAGATCCTTTTTACAAACAAATGGCGTTGTTGTACGGAGATGTTTATTCTGGCTTGATGGAGGATGAAAAAGCCTTAGAATACTATAGTAAGGCTCTCGAGCTTTACCAAAAATACCACAATTTTAAACCCCATAAGGACATAGTGGATATACAAG
>CAZEUV010000141.1:0-4863 GCA_964515285.1 uncultured Maribacter sp.
TCTATTAGGGCGATTTCACCACCAATATCGGGCATTACAAAGAAATCTCTATTTTCTTCTCCTGAGATATAATCAACACCTCTGTCAGTGAGTTCGATTTGATTGTTCTTCTCATCGATTACGAATAACAGATCTTCGTCTACTTTTGGCATTTCACGATTGTTGTCTTGCATATAAAAATTCTCGGTCTTTTGCAGTAGTTGTTTTACCCCTTCTTCACTCAAAAATTTGATAAGCGGTTTGTTCTTGGGCAAACCTCTGTGAACCCGTAACAATAAAAACCCTCCTTCTTTAGTATCTCCTGAGGCAATCATTTTTTTTGCTTCGGCCAAAACGCCCGTCAAATGTTGTCGTTGCTTCTGAACGATCTCGCCTACTTTTGGTTTTAGCTCGTTAAACTCATGACGGTCTCCTTCTGGTACGGGGCCTGAAATAATCAGGGGCGTACGGGCATCATCGATCAATACCGAATCGACCTCATCTACAATGGCGTAATTATGTGGGCGTTGTACCAGATCTTTTGGGGTATGCGCCATATTATCGCGCAGATAATCAAAACCGAATTCGTTATTGGTACCATAGGTGATATCAGCATTGTATGCCGCCTTTCTACCATCTGAATTGGGTTTATGGTGATCGATACAATCTATCGAAAGACCATGAAATTGAAAGATGGGTGCCATCCATGCGCTATCACGTTTGGCCAAATAATCATTAACCGTAACAAGATGTGCGCCATTGCCAGCTAAGGCATTCAAATAAAGAGGTAGGGTAGCTACCAAAGTCTTTCCTTCACCGGTATGCATCTCTGCGACTTTACCTTGATGTAAGGCGATACCACCAATGAGCTGTACATCATAGTGAACCATATCCCAGGTTACCTCTTTACCAGCGGCATCCCAAGAATTGCTCCATAGGGCATTGACGCCATCTAGGGTCACGTAATCTTTGCTTCCTGAAAGTTCACGATCATATTCAGAAGCAGTGACTTCAATAGTCGGGTTGTTGACAAAACGTTTTGCGGTCTCCTTGACTACGGCAAAGGCCTCGGGTAAAATAGCCAATAAGGTCTCTTCTGAAACCTTATAGGCTTCTTCTCTTAATTTATCTATCTCTGAGTAAATATCTTCGTTCTTGTCAATATCATCGGAAGCCTTTACTTCTTTGGACAAAGATTCTATTTTATCGTCAACCGTTTTTAGGTCTTCTTTGATCTTTGCCTTGAATTCTATTGTTTTTCCACGAAGTTCATCATGGCTCAAACTTTCAATAGCCGCTTCGAACGATTTGATCTGATCGACCATTGGTTGCAGCTCTTTGACATCTTTTTGCGATTTATCGCCTACGAATACCTTTAATACCGAATTTATAAAACTCATGCTACTATCTTATATATGGATAAACCGCTTTTTATGATCAAATGATAGCGGTATTACTTCTCTTCTTTGATGCCCAATGATGAACAAAAGGCGTTCCAGTTTTTATTTTAACGAAAACTGATTTTTTACCTGACAAAATTACATAAAAAAAAAGCCTCAAAGAGACTTTTTTTATTTCAATTGGATTGAAATTTTTTTAATATTCATCCTCGTTCCAGAGGTAATCTTCCTCGGTAGGATAATCAGGCCAAATTTCTTCGATAGATTCGTATACTTCGCCTCCCTCCTCTTCCATTGATTGTAGGTTTTCAACAACCTCTAAAGGTGCCCCGGTACGAATTGAATAATCAATCAATTCGTCTTTTGTGGCGGGCCATGGTGCATCACTTAAATAAGATGCTAATTCTAATGTCCAATACATGGTAATAATTTGATTTTAATTTTTTGCAAAAATAATTTTTTAAAGCAAATAGTCAAGTTTTTTTTGATTTAATTCAACTATTTTATCAACATTATTTTTGCATTGGTCTTTTGATAACGAAGAAATACTTGATTTATTAGTCCTTTTTTTTAGGGATCCACTTAATCTCTTCTACGTTAAGATCTACTGACAACTTTCGTGCCAATACAAAAAGATAGTCGGAGAGTCTGTTGATAAATGACAAAACCCTTTCATCAAAGGGTTCATTTTCATGAAGATGTGTTGCCAAGCGTTCTGCACGACGACATACGGTGCGAGCGATGTGACAGTATGACACGGTGGTATGACCGCCAGGAATGATAAAATGCGTCATGGCCGGTAAAGTTTCGCTAATTTGGTCCATTTCCTTTTCCAAAAGTTCGATATCGCTATTCACGATTTTGGGAATATTGAGGCGTTCTTTTCCGTTTTTTAAGGTGGCTTTTTCTGGATCTGTGGCTAAAATGGCCCCAATGGTAAATAGTTGGCCTTGGATCAACGCCAATATTTCTTTGGAATGGACATCTATTTTTTGATCTCGAATAAGGCCCAACCAAGAATTCAGTTCATCAACGGTGCCGTAGCTCTCGATTCTGATATGGTGTTTGGGCACTCGACTGCCCCCAAACAGAGCCGTTGTACCGTCATCTCCGGTTTTGGTGTATATTTTCATGTGTCAAGTTCAAAAATCATGTTCAAGTTCAAGTCTGCCTGCCGTAGGCATGGTTCAAAAATCAAATCGACTCGCATTTTGTAGACTGCTACGGCTCGTTATCTACTCATCTTTATCTTTACGCTTATAATCATCCATGAATTTTCGCGATTTTCGATCTCTTGATCTGTTTTTATTGAAAACGGTAATAAAGATGTAAAGCACAAGAAGTGCCCCGCCGATAATATAAATGGTGTAGTTTTCCATAGATAAATAATTGATTTTTAAAATTACAGGATTAAATCCGGATTTTAAAATCTTCTTTGGCCTGTTCTTTTCTGAAAAAGAGCACACCACAATAGAACATATCAATAGAGACCGTCACTTTTTTCAATTGCGTTAGGTCTTTCCATAATTTTTGCAGGTCATTGGTTTTATGAATCTTATCGATCAAAACCATTGAACCGTTGTGAACACTGTTCTCTTTTTCCTTTAGCAGGGATAGAAGTTTCATTGATGGTTTATCGGCATAAATAAGGTCACAGGGAGGGTTTTGTTCTGATTTCAGGTTAAATTCTCCTTGTATTTGTTGGATGGTTTCTTGATTATCGGAAACTACTATACTATTTTCCATCGAAAAATAGGGGATGCTCTTTAGCAGTACGCTTTTGGTTTTTGAGGTCTTGACTTTCGTTTTTTTATACAGGCATTTGGTCAGGTAGTCATATACAAAAGGGGAGTGTACCCCGTGCTGATTGGTAGCAGTTGCCAAATGTTTTAGATATGTTAGGGCCTTGTACATTTTTTCTTTTGCCGTATTGCTAAGAGACTGTTTGGGACTAATCTAACATCGCCGAAAGCTCAAACCACCTTTCGGTTTTTGTTTCAATGGTTGTTGAGATTTCACCAAGTTCAATCGAGAGTTTGGCAATTTCATCTCCTGAAAGAGAACTGTTTGCAAATTGCTGTTGCAGGCTTTCTTTTTTGGCTTCGAGCTTTTCGATTTCTTTCTCTAAAGATTTGTGTTCTTTTTGCTCCAAATACGAGAGTTGAACGGTTTTTTCTTTAGGTATTCCTTCGGTTTTCCAGGCGTTTTTATCCGATTTGTTTTCGCTGCTTTTTTCTTTTGTCGTTCTAGCTTCCAATACGGCACTATCTTCATAAGCCCTATAGTCAGAATAATTGCCCGGAAAATCCTCAATGACCGCATCGCCCCTGAAGACGAAAAGGTGATCGACGATCTTATCCATAAAATAACGGTCGTGGGTGACGACCATGAGACATCCCGGAAAATCCAACAGAAAATTCTCCAATACGTTGAGGGTAACGATATCAAGGTCGTTTGTAGGCTCATCTAACACCAAAAAATTCGGGTTCTGAATAAGTATCGTACATAAATACAGGCGTTTGCGTTCACCACCACTCAATTTATCGACAAAATCGTATTGTTTTTTTCGATCAAAGAGAAAACGTTCGAGCAACTGCTGGGCCGATATTTGCCGCCCTTTCATCAAGGGAATGTAATCACCGAATTCACGAATGACATCAATGACTTTTTGACCTTTCTTTATCTCAATGCCTTTTTGGGTGTAGTAACCGAATTTGATGGTTTCACCGACCACTACCTTACCGGCATCGGGCTTATCGACACCCGTAACAATATTCAAAAAGGTAGTTTTGCCCGTACCATTTTTACCGATAATACCAATACGCTCTCCTTTTAAAAAGGTATACTCGAATTGGTGCAATATAGGTTTATCAGGATAGGATTTTGAAATCTTGTGCAACTCGAGTATTTTGCTTCCCATACGCGCCATATTGATTTCGAGCTGTACCTTGTGTTCTTTGCGACGCTGCCCTGCTTTTTCTTTTATGGCGTTGAAATCATCGATCCTCGATTTTGATTTAGTGGTACGCGCCTTGGGCTGTTTGCGCATCCAATTCAACTCCTTTTTAAAAAGAATCTTTGTTTTATGGTGTTCTACCGCTTCTTGCTCAATACGTGCCTCTTTCTTCTCTAAATAGTACGAATAGTTGCCCTTATAGGGGTAAAGTTTACCATTATCGAGCTCAATGATCTCATTGCATACCCGCTCTAAAAAAAAGCGGTCGTGAGTAACCATAAAGAGGGTCATGTTTTCTTTGGCGAAATACTGTTCGAGCCATTCGATCATTTCAAGATCTAAATGGTTGGTGGGCTCATCTAAGATCAGCAGTTCAGGTTTATTGATCAGGGCATTGGCCAAAGCGAGGCGTTTTTTCTGCCCACCAGATAAAAGACCCACTTTCACATGAAGGTCCTCTAGCTTTAGTTTGAAGAGAATTTGTTTGTACTGGGTTTCAAAATCCCATGCCTGATGGCGCTCCATGCC
>CAZEUV010000141.1:4963-7190 GCA_964515285.1 uncultured Maribacter sp.
AACGACAGGTTCTCGAAAAGAACGAGTTCGCCATACGATTTGGCTATATTTTCTACAGTGAGTAGGTTCATTTATAAGGAGGGGTTTTGTTCGCGGTTCGCAAAATATAGAAATATGTACCTGACACCTATTGCCAAAAGAATGGGAATAATCACCGGCGAGAACACCTGTACTTTAAAAAGCCATAAAACAACTGTCAACACCAGCATAAGCAACAAAAATAAAACATACCATCGTAGCCACGTCGGCAATGGTTTTTTGCGCCATATCAAAAATGCAATAATCAGATTTAAAGGAAAAGCCCATAGTACATTAAAGTTGTTCGCCGTGGCCGTATGATCGGTCAAAAACCAAAGAAAAAAGATAACGATCCCTGCTGCCCCGGTTATAAAAAATAAGGTAAAGTCAAACCCCAGACTTCTTTTTGCTTTTTTATAATCAAAAAATGTGATTACAAATACAATGACCATTAAGATCAATGTGACGAACAAGGGGGTAGTAAAAAAGGATGCCTTGTTATTTTGGGCCTTGGGTTCATAGACAGAGATTTCTTTTGCGGCCAAGGGTTTAGAGCCAAATTGGGTGGTTCTAAATTGTCGCATGACGTACAAGGGCAAGAACATATGCTCTTTGGGTGTTGCCAAATCGTCGATTACAGAACCTAATGCAAGATCGATACCAAATGCCGACCATGAATTGGTAGGCATGTTTTGATGAATCAATTCACGATGTGTGTATTGATTTTCAAGGTAATTTTCGTCTAATTTTAGTTTATCACCATAAATATTTTTGAGAACATCCCATATTTTGGTGGAGCAGTTGTTATAAAAAAAATCGTATTGATATGCTCTGTTTTCAGGCAGGTAGTTGTTTTCTAAAAATTGGAACAGTTTATTTTTTTCTTCTAGAGACAATTGCAGTACTTGTTCCTTTACCCAGCGTTTTTCAAACTCATATTCTTTGATAAAATTTGAGTAATATCGGCGTGCTACTGTATAATCAAGCTGACCTTGGGCGAATTTTACATAAAAATTTTTGGTCCTAAAATCAAAGACACCATAATCATAGACCACATCAATACCTATAGTAGGGTCATGAACACGAAAAGCATTATGCCCAAAGGTAGAATAGAGCTGGTCGCCAGAACCACAGGTAAGCACACTTATTTTCGCCAAGGGCGATAGTTCAATAGCTTGAGCCTGCCCCATAAATGAAGCGATAAAACAAAAAAATAGGGTGATTTTTTTCAAAGACACTTTAACAGGTTCAATGGCAAATATCCAAATAAAAAATGGCAAGTGGCCTATGGCCGATTGGTTTCATCAAAATTATATTATTTTTACTCACTAGGTGAGATTTGAAATGCTCCTCTCGAAGCATCGGGATTGTATCGCAATATTTTCAATCTTTTTCGCCGAATGCCTTGTGGGCTTGCCCCGAGGCAGTTTACCAAGAACTCATTTAAACTATTTTATTTCAGTAAAGATGAAACAACATATTCCGAACCTGATTACCCTTTTGAATGTTTTTTGTGGTAGCGTAGCTGCTGTATTTGCCGTTTTGAACCAATTAGAGCTTGCCGCATTTTTTGTTTTTTTGGGGATTATCTTTGATTTTTTCGACGGTCTGGCAGCCCGTGTGCTTGATGTCAAGAGCGAATTGGGGCTGCAATTAGATTCTCTTGCCGATATGATCACCAGCGGTCTGGTACCGGGTATCGTAATGTTTCAATTATTGGGCATGTCAATGACGGGTGGATGGAACATAGACGTATCAGCTCAGGCCGATGCCACTTTTTGGGTAGGTTTAAAAGTGGCGCCCTTGCCATTTATGGGTTTTCTGATTACCCTTGCCTCTGCCTATAGATTGGCGAAATTCAATATTGATGAAAATCAAGTATCTACTTTTATAGGTTTACCAACACCGGCGAATGCCCTCTTGATTCTTTCGTTGCCTTTGATCTTGTTGTACCAAAACAATGATTTTTTAAATGCACTAATTCTGAACCAATGGTTTTTGATCGGCATCACCCTATTGAGTGCTTATCTCTTGAATTCTAAAATAGAGCTCTTTGCCTTGAAATTCGAGAATTGGAGTTTTCAAGACAATGCGCTACGTTATATATTTATCATATTGAGTTTGGTGCTGTTGGTTACCTTAAAGTTTTTAGCCGTACCCTTGATCATCGCATTTTATGTGGTGAGTTCTTTGGTCAGCAAATTCAAAT
>CAZEUV010000142.1:0-2117 GCA_964515285.1 uncultured Maribacter sp.
TATTGAATGGTTTTTAAGAGAAGAGAGCCCCGTTTGCACAAGCTATTGGCATGGACAAATGACAATAGGGCAAAACAGGGCTTTCTCAATAAACAACCAACCAAATTGTTTTTACAGTAACTCGAAGGATACCGATATGTAATAGTCTCTTGATTTAGAAGTATTGCCGTAATACATAGATTCTGATATTTTTTTGGTATTGGTGTCATTTATGTAAATGGCCTTACCAACTTTTCTCCCAATTTTCTTCGCAATGGCTTCTGCTTTACTTTTGGCATTATCAAATGCTGATTTTGCATATTCGGCCATTTTTTCATTGCTCAATTCTATATCAAAAGTAGTATCAGATCGCGAGACCCCAATTGATTTTACTTTAAGAAATTTTAGCATTTCTTCTAAAGATCTGGTCTTGAAAACAAGTATTGTTCCTTCTTTTTCATAACCTAAGAGGGCGTAGTACAAGTTGTCTTCGGTCAAACGATCACTGCCTATGCCTGTTTTCGCCAATTTGTCTAAATACCCTGATTGCACTTCTGATAGGCTCATGGTCTGTGCGTCGTAGTATACATTGTTGAGACTAACGATCATTTTGCTCGAATACTCTGGTGAAATGCTGTATTTGTGCGTACCGTTTACGGTAATGTTATTTTGATGTGTTTGAGCGAACGCGCCCATGGTTATCATAACAATTACGATACTTAAAATCAGTTTTTTCATGTTTTTTGTTTTTTGTCCTGTTTCGATAATAATCGAAATAATTCAAGACCCTATTGATTATTGATAATAATATAACGTTTTATTCAAGAGATACTTATGCTACTGTGAACAAAAAAGAGGCAGCGATCATCCATGCACCTACGATTATTCCTAGTATACCTAATTTACCTTGTTTGGGTGCGATTTTTGCACGTAGCTCTTTGGCCTTGGCTTTCGCAACATCGTTTTTAGAAAGAAAAAACTTGTTGATCAGTCCTGATCCCAACATAAAGCCCAATGCTGCTGAAATGATATTGCCCGCCAAAAGGGTAATCCACCATATTGGGGCAACTCTCAACCAACCAATATTCAATATGGCCGTAATGATTCCCCAAACGCCCCAAAAGCAGAAAATGATTCCTATCCAGCCTTGGTAGGGCTCTACTTTTTCCAAGAGCTCTTTTGCGTTGGGTTTTTTAGACAATATCAATGAAGGTACTGCGATAATGCTCAATAATACTAATGAAATTCCCCAGATCATAATTTTTGTTTTTAAGGTTATTAATGGGTTTTGCTTTAATAAATCAGTTGTTGATTTCTATGGTACAAAGTTGCGTGGATTCATGTCTTTATTTTACCCTTGTACTGGTGAAAATCAACCCCCTGAAAATGGGGGTCTATTTTTTTTAAAGGTGATTTTTACCTTATATTTACCGTTACCCGTAGTCACCTTTTTAATCGTTCAATAATTTGATTTCAAAATCTACCATAGACCAAGTTTACGAAACCGCTCGTTTAGAAGAGGTGATCGGCGATTTCGTACAGTTAAAGAAATCTGGTTCTAATTTTAAAGGACTGAGTCCGTTTACCGATGAGCGCTCCCCTAGTTTTATGGTTTCGCCCGTAAAGCAGATTTGGAAAGATTTTAGTAGTGGCAAAGGGGGCAATGTGGTGGCTTTTTTGATGGAGCATGAACATTTCACCTACCCAGAGGCCATAAAATACCTGGCGAAGAAATACAATATAGAGGTAGAGGAAACCGAACGTACCGATGAGCAAAAGCAACAAGCCAGCGAACGTGAAAGTATGTATTTGGTCTCTGATTTTGCCAAAGGGTATTTTTCAGATATGTTGTGGGAAAGCGAATTGGGCAAGGCCATTGGTTTGAGTTATTTTAAAGAAAGGGGTTTTACCGATGAGATTATAAAAAAATTCGATCTCGGATATTGTTTGGACCTATGGGATGGGTTCACTACCGCGGCACTAGAAAAGGGATACCAATTAAATTATCTAGAAAAGACCGGATTGACCATTGTCAAGGAAGACGCTTCAGATCCCAACAATTCTAAAAAGTTCGACAGGTTCAAGGCAAGGGTCATGTTTCCCATTCATTCAATGAGTGGCCGGGTATTGGGTTTTGG
>CAZEUV010000142.1:2217-7040 GCA_964515285.1 uncultured Maribacter sp.
ATGTCTGAAGGGGTGTTGTTCAGTACCTTGGCGCAAATTGGCAAAAAGAACCAAGCAGATGATTCTAAGAGGGTACAACAAAAACAAAAAGCCTTTGACGTTGTCAAGAACGAAGATGTAGTTGAAAAAGTTGATGTGCAATACGAACTTGAACGCAAGATCATCGAAATGCTTTTGTTGTACGGCAAAGAAGAACAAGAGTTTGAAGATTTGGTTTTGAAAGAGAATGAAGAAGGTGAGTTGATACTAGAACCCGAATCTTCGGAGGTAAAGGTTTATGAGAAGATTTTTTTAGACCTACAAGAAGATGAGATAGAGCTGACCAACGAAAAGTTCAGGAATATTTACTTGAAATTAATCGCAGCACTCAATGAAAAGGAAGATTTTACCGTAAATACGTTCCTCTCTGATTTAGATCAAGATATGATTTCTGAAATATCTTCGATTTTGATGGAAGAAGAAAAGTACGTTTTACATGATTGGGCGCGTAAAGATATTTATCCGAAAAAGAAGACGATGGTCGTTGCCCAACTGGTGAGTGAGACCATATTGACGTTACGGTGTTTTTTGATTAAAAAAAGAATGGCTTCATTGCAAGAAAATACACAAGATAGTGAAGAAGATAACCGAGAGACTATAGAAGAGATTATGAACTATCTGCAATTGAACAACCTTCTGAATAAAAAACTGAACAGGGTTTTATCGTAGACAACATCAATTGTTATCTGTACGATTCATGAAAAATTGCAAGTACAGGCTGCCCCGAGGTTATAAAAATAAAAAACCCCAACATCGCTGTTAGGGTCTAAATATAATTGTCTTGAATCGCAATTAATACAACTCCAAAGCTTTTGCCTGCTGTAAAAGATCTACCATGTTATCTACGTTCAACTTTTTCATCAAACGCGCTTTATAGGTACTCACCGTTTTCTCGTTGAGATTGAGACCTAAGGCGACATCTTTGTTTCGCTTTCCGTTGGCCAATAATTTAAGAACTTCAACTTCTCTTGTAGAGAGTTTTCTGAAGAATCTTCGAGGTTTTTGTGTGCCCTCGTCAAAAGCCAATCTTTGGGCGAGTTCATTGGTGATGAACATATTACCTTCGCTCACTTTTTTAACGGCAGATATAATATAGTCGATATCAGAGGATTTTGAAAGATACCCGAAGGCGCCTGCTCTAATGGTACTGAGTGCATAAACATCTTCTGATTGGCCACTGTACATGAGTACTTTCACATCAGTGTACTCTTTTTTGATTTTTCGTAGACAAGCAATACCGTTGACTTCGGGAATATCCATCTCTAGCATTACAACGTCTGGCGTTGTTTTTTCCAGTTTTTCAAATAATTCGGCCGTAGTCGATACCGTATCTGTTACCTGAAAACCCTTGGCTGACTCTAAAACGTGCTTTACGCCCATTCTTATAATCGGATGATTATCCGCAATTAGTACTTTGATCATTTTCATTGTTTTTTGATAATAAAGTTGGTTGCTCGTCTAAAATAACTGACATGCAATGTAAGGCTTAATTATCTAATTCGTTGACAAAAATTACGATTATTTTTCAAAAAAGTGATGTTTCACGGTTTTATTCGTTTAGAGTACACTATTTTAGGTTAAGAGGTCATAATAGCTTGTTTGGGATATTGCAAACAGGTATTGGCAACATCTTATGTTGATTTGCCGAATTGAGCTTTTTAAAGATAGTAAAAACCTCTTTTTGCCTGCCAGAAAAATCTTCAATAATTTTTTCTTTGTCGTTCATTTGCATTGCCCATTCAAGTTCTGGGTAGGTAGCGCCTATTTGATCTTCATCGGTTCTGTCATCTCCCCAAAGACCATCAGTAGGGGCTGCACGTATAATAGCATCGTTAATTTGTAAATATTTGGCGATTTCATAAACCTCTGTTTTTAGAAGATCTGCTATGGGGCTTAGGTCAACACCACCATCACCATACTTGGTATAGAAGCCAACACCAAAATCTTCTACTTTATTACCAGTACCGACAACTAAATATTTTTTCAGAGCCGCAAAATAGTATAGGGTGGTCATTCGCAACCGCGCCCTTGTATTCGCCAATGACATAAACCGGTCATCTTCATTGTCGATTTTGGGTAGTGAAGCCACTAGCGAATCAAAAACCGGTGTAAGATCAATGGGTTGACGTTGTACATTGGTGAAGTTCGATGAAAGCCAATCAATATGCCCTGATGCACGGCCCACTTGATTCTCGGCTTGGTGTATGGGCATTTCTAAACACAAGAGATCAAGGCCGGTCATGGCACAAAGTGTTGAGGTTACCGCTGAGTCTATTCCGCCAGAAATGCCTATTGTAAATCCGTTCATTTTGGCATTGACCGCATAATCTTTGAGCCAGTTTACAATATAGTGCACTACTTTTTCTGTTTGCATAGGTATGGTAATTGCTTAAAACGTTTAACTTTGCCCTAAAAATAAAGCCTAGTTGCCTAATAATAAAATGTATCTGAAATTACTTTATATGAAAAGACCGATTTTTATTGTTTTATTGATTACGTTACTTGTTTTAGGATGTAACGATATCGATAAGGTTGAAGAAGATATCGCCAAAATCAATATAGATTTAAAGGTGACGAGATTTGACCGTGAATTTGCAGAAGCGGAAATAACGGATATCCCTCGATTAAAGAAAACATACCCTTTTCTTTTTCCTTCTCGGTATCCTGATAGTATTTGGGCTACTAAATTACAGGACCCAATTCAAATCGAGTTGTTCAAAGAGGTGGGTAACTCCTTTCCTGATTTCGAAGAAGAAACAGAAGACCTTGAAATGCTGTTTCAACATATAAAATATTATTTCCCCCAGTTCAAAGTGCCTAGGGTGATTACGATGACCTCGGAGGTAGATTATAGTAGTCGAATCATTTTGGTTGATACTTTACTCCTTATCGGTCTTGACAATTACTTGGGATCTGACCATAAATTTTACGAGGGCCTGCAAGGTTATCTTGTGTCGGGTATGGATAAAAAGTATTTGGCCAGTGATGTGGCTGCTAGTTTTGCGCGAAAAATTGTGCCAAGACTTTCAGATCGTACCTTTCTTTCAGAAATGGTGTATTACGGCAAGATATTGTACCTGAAAGACAAGTTGATTCCTTTTGCCAGTGATGGTGAAAAAATGGTGTATACACAAGATGAACTCGATTGGGCAAGAGCTAACGAAGAACCTATTTGGCGAAACTTCATAGAGCAAGAACATTTGTACAGTACCGATAACACCTTGCGTTTACGGTTTTTGGATCCTGCCCCTTTTTCAAAATTTGGTTTGGAACTCGATAACGAATCTCCAGGGCGTTTAGGGCGCTATGTGGGTTGGCAGATCGTTAGATCCTTTATGCAGAATAATGAGGTGTCGGTACCGCAGTTATTAAAAATACCTGCCGATGAAATCTTTAAAAAATCAAAATACAAACCCAAGAAATAAAAATGGGAAAACTTCATACCTCAAAAATCACCTTGACAGTTGGCTTAGATGAAAACCAGGTACCCGAAAAACTTACATGGTCTGCCCAAGATGGCGGAATCGCCAATATGAAGGCCAAAGCCATGCTTTTGTCGGTTTGGGACAGTGAGAACAAAGAATCATTGAAAATTGACCTATGGACGAAGGATATGCCTGTTGACGAAATGAAAATTTTCTTTCACCAGACCTTGGTCTCTTTATCCGATACTTTTATGAAAGCTACCCAGGATGAAAAAATGACGGCTACCATGAAAGATTTTTGCGATTATTTTGCTGAAAAACTAGAGTTGAAGGGTTGATTTGAGCAATGGTATTCTTTTTTGCCAGAAAATCCTTTTTTAGAATTGTTCAAGTTTCAATTCCATTTGAATGTTGCATCGTTCATAGGGAGTATGGTGGTCAGCTATTTTCTTAAAACCAAGCTTTTCATAAAGCGATATTGCCGGTCTCAAAACTGTATTACTTTCAAGGTATATATTGGCAGCCCCTAATTGTGTTGCTTTATCGATAATTGCTTTGCCCAATAAAAAACCAATACCCTTACCTCTGGCTTTTGGTGATACGGCCATTTTCGCCAATTCGTAATCATATTTTTCATCGGTCATTTTTAGTAGGGCACAAACTCCTAAAACGGTATTTTCTTCTAAGGCGATTAAAATTTTCCCTCCCTTGTTCAAGATATATTCTTTGGGGTTTTCCAGCGCTTTTCTATCGGCATCTTCTATTTTGAAGTAGCGGGTAATCCATTCTTCATTGAGTCTTTTGAAATCATCTTCGTATTGCGGCTGGTATGCAACGATTTTTATTTTTTTTGATTCTCTGTCCTTTTTTTGATCCAAAACCCTTGAAAATAATGATTGTTGATCGAGAAGATATTCAAATTCTTGAATGGCGATCCAAAGATTATGCTTGGTTTGTACAAGTGTTTTTTTTATAGCCGCATTGACATCTATATAGGATGCCGTCATTTGGGCTGAAATATCACTTCCTTTTTTAGTGAGTACGATATTGTTTTTTCTTCCATCGATTTTATCTTTTTTCTGAGAAACGATACCGGCAGTGGACATTTCTTGAACGATTTTAATTACCGACGGATGGGAGTGACGTATCTTTTTAGCGATTTCGGTTATCGATTTTTCTTTTTTTTCTTCGGATAAAAAGTAGAAGACAGGAAACCATTTGGGTTTTAACTCAAGATTGTAAAGCCCATAAATTTGTTGGGCGTCTTTTGTCATAACCTCACTTAGCATTCTCAATCTACTACCCAAAGCCATTTCGCCTATATCGTCGTAAAACATATTTTAGTATTTAATTACGTAA
>CAZEUV010000143.1:0-1777 GCA_964515285.1 uncultured Maribacter sp.
TCTAAAGATCTATGAAAATTTTTTCAAGCTTGATTGCACTATTTTTTTTTACAACCCTAATATCACAAGAAACCATGAACGATTCGCTACCGTATGCATCTATTCCCGAAGCACCAGAAAACTATACGCCAGGTACTGTGGTGTCACGAATGATCGATGGTCTGGGTTTTCGATACTATTGGGCCACAGAAGGTCTGACCGAAAAAGATCTGTCTTATGAGCCGGGCAACGAGGGGCGTACTATTTCGCAGGTTTCGGATCATTTATACGGTCTTTCGCGGGTAATAGTGAATTGTGCCAAAAAACAACCGACCGATTTCTCTCAAAAACAGCCAGAAATGACCCCAACGGAAAAACGAAAAGCTACATTGCAAAACTTCAAAACCGCTAGTGAATTGTTTAAGGCAACAGATGATATAGCTGGGCACAAGATTGTTTTTATACGAGATGGCAATGCTTCTGAATTTCCTTTTTGGAACAATCTCAATGGCCCGATCGAAGATGCCATTTGGCATGCAGGGCAGGTAGTTGCTTTAAGGCGAATCGCCGGTAACCCGATCAACCCAAAAGTAAATGTGTTTTTGGGTAAATTGAACGACTAATATGCAGGCAACTAAATTGTTTTTATTCCGTTAGTATTTCAAGTATTTCTATGTACTGGTTGAAAACAATTTAAAATAATGAGAAGTAGTTGTAGGATAGGGCTTTTAGTAGTCATCGCCATTTTTAGTATTGGCTGTAGTACGGATGACAATACCGTACTAGACCAAAATTGTGCCACCGAAAACTATTTCTCGGAGCATACCTCCAGAAGTTTCGATATGGGGTTTACCACATGGAGTTTTGGCCCTAATTTACAAGATGTGACGGATACGTACCAGTTTGTAGAGACCAATGCCGACATTTATGCAGAACAAATTGATGATAGAATTCCGTGGAATGCCTTGATAAATGATTTGACCTTGCCCGTAGAATTTACAAATGAAATAAATGGGAGGCTTTCAAGAAAAATAGGAAGCAATCGATTTCTACTTTCCGTTAGTTTATTGAATTCAGATAGAAGTGACCTTGCAGAAGATTTTGACGGGGTCACGCCAGCGTACATAAACGTAAACGATGTAGAAATTGAAAATGCTTATTTCAAGTACATTCAATATTTGACAGATGCCTTTTCACCTGATTATTTGGTGATTTCCATTGAGGTCAACGAACTAAAATTGAAAGATCAGAGTAAGTGGGAAGGGTATAAATCACTAATTCAAAATGTAAAGTCAAGAGTAAAACAAAGCTATCCGAACCTAAAGATTTCAGAATCGATTTCGTTGCACAATCTGTACGAGCCAGATGTTTCGAATCCTGATGAATACATTGATGAGGTAGTTGATTATATGAACCAAATGGATTTTGTTGCTATCAGTTTCTACCCGTTTTTTAAAAACCAACATTCAAAAGCCGAATTTCAGCAGACCTTTGATTTTTTACATAGTAGGATCAGCAAACCTATTGCTTTTGTAGAGACGAGCCATTTAGCAGAAAACCTATCAGTACCTAACTTGAACCTATCTATCGACGGAGATGAATGTGGGCAAAATGCCTATTTAGAGACACTTTTGACAAACGCCCAAGAGCAAGATTATGAGTTTGTCATCTGGTGGGCACATAGAGATTACGATGCGCTTTGGCAGATTTTTCCCGAAGAGGCAAAAGATTTGGGAAGACTTTGGAGAGACACAGGTTTGCTCGACGAAAACGGAAATAAAAGAGTGTCTTACGCAAC
>CAZEUV010000143.1:1877-6984 GCA_964515285.1 uncultured Maribacter sp.
GGAGAGACACAGGTTTGCTCGACGAAAACGGAAATAAAAGAGTGTCTTACGCAACCTGGAAAACCGTTTTGGATAAATGAACTCAAGATGAGTTCAATAAATGAGCTTTGTGTTTGACAATGTACTATGAGCCGTTTCAAATTTGACATAAAGTATAGTACAGTTTAAGCTATAAATTCTCTGATGATTTGCTCACCTGTGCCAGTCGGAAGGGTCTCGAGGTTTCCTATTTCACCTCTCCTTTGGAGAAGTCGTAACTGCCTTTTCGCAGTTTCGGGTGAGGCAAAATAAAAAATTTCTTGAAACCAATTACCCTCGAGACCCGTCCAACCAGCACGCCCGCCTGAATGGCACGGGCAGGGGCGGGCAGAGCCATTGAGATATCAGCCGGCCAGCTAGCGGTTTTCACTGGTTTCAAGAAATTTTTTATTTGATTTTGTTTATTTTTAGCTTTTCAGGTATGTGATAACACCATGCGAAGCATTTACTCATACATTCCATTTCTAGTTCTACCATTTCTTTTGGTCAATTGTAACGATTCCAAATCTGAAAAAACGGTACGCAACGAAACTCCAAGAACATCGACTGTAATTACTGCTTTGCCCGAACAGATAAAAGCACCCAAAGACAATCCCGCCTCCCAAGAGAAAGAACTATTGGGCAAATTACTTTTCTTCGACCCCTTGTTATCGGGCGATAAAGATATTGCTTGTGCCACCTGTCATCATCCAAATAATGGCTACGCAGAGTTTTTGGATATTTCTATAGGAACGAATGCCCATGGTTTGGGCAGTAAACGAAAATTTAATAGTCCCAATGACATTCCCTTTGTAAAACGAAATGCACAGACCATCATTAATACTGCATTCAATGGTTTGACCGTTTCTGAGAGGTATAGGCCAGAAAATGCCCCCATGTTTTGGGACGATCGTGCAAAAAGTCTCGAAAGTCAGGCTTTGGAACCGATCAAGGCTTTCGAAGAAATGCGAGGGCACTCATTTGAGGAAACCGAAATATTGGATGTAATCGTTGATCGATTAAAGAATATTCCCGAATATCAGATACTGTTCGAGGCGGCCTTTGACGAAAAAGAAGCGGTCAACGTCATAAATATGGGAAAGGCGATTGCAACTTTCGAAAGAACCTTAGTGACGAATAATTCACGTTTTGACCAATACATGCGTGGTGATGACAATGCTATTCTTCTTTCTGAAAAAGATGGTTTTGAATTGTTCAAAAAAGTGGGATGCGTCAATTGTCACAACGGGCCAATGTTCTCAGATTTTAAGATGCATGTGCTGGGGGTGCCAGAAAACAACAAACTTCCCATTCCGGATGCCGGGGTCAAGGATAGTTTTCTTTTTAGAACGGCTTCATTACGAAACCTTCGATTTACCGCGCCGTATATGCATAATGGCAGCCTGAAGACTTTAAGGCAGGTACTTGAGTTCTATGAGGATATATCCAACGGAAAAGAAAGAAACCCCGCTGTGCCCAAAGAACAATTTGATCCGTTTGTCAAAGAGCTTGAATTGAGCGTTAAGGAAATGTCATCGATCATTTCTTTTTTGAATACGTTGAACGATGATAGTTTTTCCAAAGATATTCCAGAATCTGTTCCGAGCGGCCTGCCTGTTGGCGGAAATATCAATTGAAAGGGGTCTCTCGGCCGATTACATGCGTTCCCACATTTAAACGTAAATTTGGCCAATGCAAAAATTCCTTCCATTTCTGCAGTGGTTGCCCAACTATAAAAAAACCTATTTCCTGAAAGATTTGGTAGCAGGGCTTACCGTGGGTATTATTTTGGTGCCACAAGGTATGGCCTATGCGATGATTGCAGGTCTTCCACCGGTATATGGGCTATATGCTTCTGTTTTTCCGCTCTTGGTCTATGTTTTTTTAGGAACGTCAAGACAACTTGCCATAGGCCCTGTAGCGATGGATTCGCTTTTGGTGGCCTTGGGTCTAGGTGCGTTGACAATTACAAGTGAGGCGAGTTATATTGCGATGGCCATTTTTCTGTCGTTTATGGTGGGTGCCGTTCAATTGTTTTTAGGGGTCTTTCGAATAGGATTTTTGGCCAATTTTCTTTCTAAATCGGTCATAAGTGGGTTTACGGCAGCAGCGGCTTTGATTATTGTTTTTAGTCAGCTAAAGCATTTGTTGGGCGTAGCTATTGAAAGAAGCAATAAATTTCACGAATTGATCATCAATGCCGTCGAGCGTATATCAGAGACCAATATGTACGACTTCGCCCTCGGTATTTTGGGTATGCTGGCCATCATAGGGTTAAAAAAATGGAATCGAAAAATTCCATCGATATTATTGGTCGTCGTCGGGGCGATTTTAGCAGTGTATTTTTTGAATTTGGAATCTTATGGGGTCGAAATCGTTGGAAAGGTACCTGCTGGACTACCAACTTTTCAAATTCCCGATATCGATCTTGAAAGCACTAGGGTGCTCTGGCCCATGGCATTGACTTTGGCCTTGGTAGGTTATTTAGAGGCCATATCGATCGGTAAGGCCATGCAAGAGAAAGAAGGGCATGAGACTATTGATGTCAATCAAGAACTGATCGCCTTGGGCACTTCAAATTTGGTGGGGTCTTTTTTTCAATCATATCCCGTTACGGGTAGTTTTTCACGCTCGGCAATTAGTGGTGAAGTGGGAACAAGAACCAATTTATCGGCATTGTTCACTGTTGTTTTGGTCGTGTTGACCTTGCTATTTTTGACTCCCTTATTTTATTATTTGCCCAAGGCCGTTCTTGCAAGTATCATTATGGTATCGGTCATTGGGTTGATCGACCTGTCATATGCGAAAAAATTATGGAAAGATCAAAGGGATGAATTCGTGATATGGTCGGCCACTTTTCTAACAACCCTTTTTATTGGTATTCCACAGGGTATAGTACTGGGCGTATTACTCTCGCTTTTGATAATGGTTTATCGCTCGTCAAAACCAAATTTTGCGGTCTTGGGCAATATCAAAGGTTCTGATTATTACAAAAACGTAGAACGTTTTGGTGATGAGGTAATTGTTCGCGACGATTTACTGATCGTGCGTTTTGATGCGCAGCTTTATTTTGGTAATGCGACATTTTTTAAAAAGCGATTGCTCAAGTACATCAACGAAAAAGAAGATAGGCTGAAAGGGGTCATATTGAATGCCGATGCGATACACTATATTGATACCAGTGCGACCCAAGTACTTGTAAAAATCATAAAGGAGGTGCATAAAAGAGATTTGAAATTTTATATTTCTGGGGCTATTGGCCCTACAAGAGATATGATTTTCAACTCTGAGATTATCAATGAATTGCGCGAAAATTCCCTTTTCGCAACAATGGGTGAGGCTGTTGCACATTTTGATGATCCACATTCAACTTCGGCGGCCCTTCTTAAGGTTGCTAATCAAAACCTTATCAAGGGTAGCTGATATTTGTCATGTTTTATATTCTTAAATAATACTACTTTTGTCGTGATAAATTATTCAATATATGAGCCAGCTATTTATACCTTTAGTGAATTGGAACAACGGAATTATAATGATCGGTGTTTTTGCCGCAGTGGTCTTAGGTTTGGTTATTATGCTGCTTATTTTTATGCAAAGCGGAAAGAAGGAGGAGGAATAAATGCATTGTCTTCAGTAAGACAATCAGCGGAATTCGATTCTTGAAGATGAATAAGGTTTTTCAGATTCTTTCGAAGATATGATTTGATGATACTCCGTTTTCTTAAGGTGTTTTTTTGGGAAATCAGAAAATCGGCTATATTCTCAATAGTATCTAAGGCTATTTCCTTTTCGATAAAACCATAGCCCATATACATATCGTTCTGAACCAATACAAAGGCATCTTCATCTTGATTCCTTCCTTTTTCCTTTATAATAAAGTCGGTCGAATTCGTATTCATATACGCTATGGATCGTTGTACTTTTTTATTATACTCGGTTATAGGTTCATTTCCGTTGCAAATTCCTCCACAGCTTTTAATCCTAAAATGTGAGCATGAGCTAACGTTTTCCTGTAGGTGACAGAATTTTGCACAAAGATTAAAATCAAGACATAGTTTTTCTAAGAACAAGCGACAATCCGTAGGGTTATAAAAAGTTTCTAAAACGTTGGGCACTAGTTTTTCTTTATTGAAGGCCAGATGAAGAATACCGTTTCTATCTTCATAACTAAAAATGGCATAAGCCTGTACCTTTCTTTTATGGGCTAGATTATACTTTGGGTAATGATGGTTTATGGCTTCGGCTTCCATCAAGAGCGCGATCAGTTCATTTCCTGAAAGCTCAAAATCGATTGCCGAGGTTTCTTGGCTCAGACGCACTTCTTTAGCGGCCTTATTGTAAAAGTGGCTCAACACTCTTTTTTTGATGTTGATTGCTTTACCAATATAGATAATAGTACCTTTTAAATCTTTGAAATAATAGACCCCTGGTTTAGAAGGTAATTTTTCAAATTCAGCTTTTGGTAATGCTGGCGGCAAAGTGCCTTCTTGAGATCGGGCATTCAAAAAGTTTTTAAAAACAGGGGTAGCACCTTCGGCTCTCAATAATTTTTGAAACAGCAATACGGTGGCATGGGCATCGCCTCTCGCTCGATGTCTATCGGTTAACGGTATGCTCAGAGCCGAACAGAGCTTACCTAAACTATACGAATTATAACCGGGAATCAATTTTCGAGAAAGACGAACCGTACAAAGCTTTTTTCGTGTAAAGTCAAGCCCTATATTTTTGAATTCTTCTTTTATGACATTATAGTCGAAATTAACACTGTGGGCTACGAATATAGTATCTGCGGTTATTTCAAGAATTTTATCAGCGATTTCCTCAATTTTTGGAGCATTTCGTACCAAGTGATTGTCAATACCCGTTAAGGCGGTAATAAAATGGGAAATCTCACATTGGGGATTCACCAAAGAGGTAAACTCATCAATTACCGAATGGCCATCGAATTTGAAAATCGATATTTCGGTGATTCGGTTTCCCTTTATACCGTTTCCAGTGGTTTCTATGTCTACTATTGAATACAAATGGTGAATGATCTAAAATTAACTCCCCTCTTTCGGAGGGGTTGGGGGAGGCTCCCGTTTCCAGT
>CAZEUV010000144.1:0-2772 GCA_964515285.1 uncultured Maribacter sp.
ATTTCGGTGAAATCATTGAAGTTATGATCGGCAGCAGAAAGAATCTTGGCATCACCGATTCCAATACTGACCATTCCGGCTGCATTGGCCGACTCGATACCAGCTACGGCGTCTTCAAAAACCACACAATTTTCAGGTTTTACTCCTAATCGTTCAGCGGCTATCAGAAATACCTCGGGATCGGGTTTGGCTTTCGAAACGTCGTTACCATCGATTATGGCATCAAAATATGGCAATAGCTTTACCTTCTCTAAAATTGGCCTTGCATTTTTACTTGCAGAACCCAATGCGATTTTAATTTGCCTTTCTTTTAAATAGTTCAATACTTTGGGCACTTCTGAAAGAATTTCAGATTCATCCATTTTTTCGATGTATTTTAAATAGTCCTCGTTCTTCTCAAGCATCCATGCATCGAACTGTTCTTGGCTGGCTGTTATTTTACCAAGCTCCAATAAAATTTCCATACATCGTTTTCTACTTACCCCCTTAAAAAGTTCGTTCTGTTCTTTGGTGAATTCAAAACCCAACTCGTTGGCAAGGTTTTTCCAGGCCAAGTAGTGGTATTTTGCAGTATCAACGATTACACCATCTAAATCGAAAATAAATCCGGGTTTTTTCATTTCGTAAAAATAGTTGTGAGTTAATTTATCGTAGATCCTCTTTCTATTATACTTGCCTCGATAATTTCTGTTCGGTAAATTTCTTCTTGATCTTCAATATTTTCACTTTCGATTCTTTCAATAAGCATTTGTACGGCAACCTCTCCCATTTTATCACCGTGTTGGGCAATTGAGGTCAAAGTGGGTTCAGAATATCTAGACAACAAACCATCTGTAAAACCAATAAACGAAATATCTTCAGGAATTCTCAAACCTTTTTTACGGGCAACGCCCATGGCGTGAATTGCGAATATTTCATTTACGGCCAGTACGGCATCTATGGTGTTATTATCGAAAAAAGGACCAATGGCTTCAATATTTTCATGATCTGGTAGTTTTAAAATTAAATTTTCATCTACCTTAATGCCGCTATCCAAAAGCGCCCGTCTATAGCCTTTTGCTCTATTCTTACTGACAATGAAGAAATCTTCGGTAGTGAGCAATGCTATTCGTTTTCTTCCTGAGGCTATCATTTTATTAACTGCTTGATATGCTATTTCGGCATCATTGATAACTACCTTATCGCACATTACCTCATCGGTCGTGCGATCGAACAACACCAACGGTATTCCCTGTTCTGCTACTTCCTTAAGATGGTTGAAGTCTTTTTTCAACTGCGTTTCACCTGCAAGTGCCATAATAAAACCATCTATACTACCATTTGCAAGCATCTCCATATTGATGACCTCTTTATCAAACGATTCATCTGACACACAAACGATAACGTTATAACCCCGTTTATTGGCATACTTTTCTATTCCCCTAAAAACGGTTGTAAAAAAGTGGTGTACAATATCGGGTATTAAAACCCCAATGTTCTTTGTATGCTTGTTTTTTAAGCTTAATGCTATATTGTTGGGCTTATAGTTGTACAATTTGGCAAATGCCTGTACCTTTTCCTTTGTGTCTCTGCCAATTTCCTGACTGTTCTTCAGAGCCTTTGACACTGTAGAAATAGAGACCTCAAGTTCTCTTGCTATATCTTTGAGTGTAATTTTTCGTCTCAATTTTAAAATGTTGAAATGACCGTCAAAGAAAGCAAATTAATCCTTTTAAACCTGTATTCTTAAATAAACACCAGTTTTTAACATTTGAACACGTATACATGCAATTTGGAATAAGATTAACTAAAAAAGAAAATACGTACATTTACATAAAATTGCGAACTCCCCACTTCAAGGTCTTTTTAATGCGGAATACATAATTTAACAAGGAATCTGTTATTGTTGTTGTATTTTTAGAAAGTTATCAACACGAAACCGTTTGCGTAGTTTATGAACTACGGCTTAAATACTGTTTTAACATAAAATTTACATATTTTTAGTTTTCAACTAGTGCTTAGAAATTAAATTAACTCAATTTAAACTATTTTATTTATGAAGATTACGCTACTTAAAAGCTTGTTGGTGGCCGGGGCATTTTTATGCTTTGGGCTTATACAGGCACAGGAGGTGACAGGTACGGTTTCCGATGCTAACGGGCCCTTGCCTGGTGCCAGCGTTGTTGTCAAAGGAACAACGAACGGCACACAAACCGATTTTGACGGTAACTATACCATTACCGTAGAAGGCGATGGCACTTTGGTTATAAGCTATGTTGGCTTTTTGACACAAGAGATAGCTATTGACGGACAGTCAACAATTAATGTAACCATGCAAGAAGATGCCGAGGCCTTGGAAGAGGTTATCGTTATTGGCTATGGCACAACGACTATTAAGGATGCTACGGGCTCTGTGGTAGCGGTTACTGCCAAAGATTTTAACGGAGGTGTCATTTCCTCGCCCGAACAATTAATCCAGGGTAAGTCTGCTGGCGTCAACATTCAGCAAACCAGTGGTGAACCCGGGGCTGGTATTTCAATTAACATTAGGGGGTCGAACTCAGTTCGTGCGAACAACAACCCTTTATTTGTGGTAGATGGAATACCTTTGTCAGGAGAAAGCACCTCTCCAACTGGTTCTAGTGGTTCTGGTGATTCTGCAGTTAGAAACCCCTTGAATTTCTTGAACCCAGCGGATATTGAAAGTATCACTGTATTAAAAGATGCATCGTCAACTGCTATTTATGGTTCTCGTGGAGCCAATGGGGTTGTCATTATTACTACTAAAAGCGG
>CAZEUV010000144.1:2872-6906 GCA_964515285.1 uncultured Maribacter sp.
TCAACCACCGTTTTTTAGACGATAAATTAAGAGTAGGCATTACGGCCACCATATCTCGTGTGAATGACGAAGCAGCACCTTTAAGTGGTACTGCAGGTTTTAGAGGAGATATCTTGGGTGCGGCCTATTCAGCAAACCCTACTTGGCCTACAGAACCAAATTTTGCGACGAGCGGTTCATTAATTTTACCCGCCAACCTTTTAGCGTTCTCTCAAAACCGTACACATACAGATCGTTTTCTCGTGAATGGCTTTATGGAATATATGATCACATCCGAACTAAAAGGGAAAATTAGCGCGGGCTATGATAAATCAGATAGTGAAAACCTCTCTGTGCTTTCAGCGAACGTTCAAAATTTAAACGGAATTCAAGATCGTGGCTTTGGATCCTTCAATACCCTCGAAAGAGAAAACAGCTTGTTGGAAGCCACCTTGAACTACAAGAAAGAGTTTGAAAACTCAAACCTTGATGTACTTGTGGGCTACTCTTTTCAAGATTTTAAAACAACAGGTAGAAACGCTGCGGGTAGAGGTTTTAAGACCACCGATTTAAACAAAATGGGAGAAGCTCTAAAGGAAACCGTCAATGGTGCACAAGCGACCGTAGGGGGATCCTTTCAGCAATATTATTACGGCTCGAACACGACTTCACTCATAGTGAACCGGCTTTTTCCTTCTGTTGTTGCGGGTGAGGAAGTCGCTTTTGATTTTAAACGCAATGTTGATGGTATGGTTGCCGACACCTTTGACAACACTGATGAACTTCAGTCGTTCTTTGGCCGTATCAATTACACCTATGCGGGCAAGTATTTGTTTACAGGTACATTAAGGGCCGATGGTTCTTCACGTTTTGGCCCTGAAAACCAATATGGTTATTTCCCTTCTGCGGCTATTGCATGGCAGATTGGTGAGGAAGATTTTATCGGAGAGAGTATCTCGAGCCTAAAACTACGATTGAGTGGTGGGGTAACAGGTAATCAAGATGGGCTTGGTTTTGGCAATTTTGTTGCAAGACAACGTTTTTCGGGACTTGGTGGAGGGTCTATTAACGATGATGGTGTTGTAAACCAAAATGGTTTGGCTATTGTCGCAACGGATCGCCCTGACCTCAAATGGGAGCCAACACTAGACTTGAACGTAGGTCTTGATTTTGGTTTTAACAATGATCGATTCAATGGTAGCATTGATGTATACCGAAGAGAAACCACTGATGTTCTTTTAAGATTACCCCCAGCATCACCGGCGGTAGATCCTTTTGCTTTTGGTAATCAAGATGCTTCCATCATTAACCAAGGTATAGAATTAGCCTTGGCCTATGATTGGATACAAGCGGAAGATATAAATTTCTCCACCTCATTTAATATTGCATTTAATGATAACGAGGTTCAAGATTTTGCAGGTGCCATTAATACAGGGCAAATCAGAGGTCAAGGACTTTCAGGAGCATTTTCCCAACGTTTCGAGGCCGGTCATTCATTATTCTCGTATTATATGGCTGTATTTGATGGCCTTGATGCCAGTGGCCAACCGACTTTCGTAGATCAAAACGGTGATGGTGTCGGAGACGTATTTACGGATAAAATATTTGTAGGTGAAGACGCCCTGCCCGATATCACTACCGGTCTTTCGTTAAACCTCAATGTAAAAAACTGGGATCTTTCGGCCTATTTTTCAGGTCAGTTCGGCTTCTCGGTATATAACAATACGCGAAATGGCTTGTTTACCTCAGGTTCTATTACCAATGCGAGGAACGTAACGCAAGAAGTCGTTTCAAGCGGTGAGGCGGCAGGTACCTCTGCAGATGTTTCCACGCGGTATTTAGAAAAAGGGGATTTTGTACGTTTTCAAAATGCGACCCTTGGTTATAACTGGCCACTTAAAGATAAGACGTTCTTTCAAAGTCTACGTTTATCATTAACAGGTCAAAACTTATTTCTTATTACAGACTACTCAGGCTTGGATCCTGAAATTACGGTGGCTACCGGAGATTTAGGCTCTGGGGTACCCACTAGAGGAATCGATTGGGCAGGCTTTCCAACTCCAAGAACGATTACCTTTGGAATAAATGCATCATTTTAATCAAAAAAAATTGTAACTCATGAAAAATAATAATTTAAAACTTTACTCGCTTACGCTCCTTTTGGCGATCGGACTAGCATCCTGTACCGATTTGGAGATCGAAGAAACCGACTCGATTATCAGTACTGGTTTTCAAGGCTTGGCTGACCCATCATCTGCAATCGATGATTTGTACAATAGCTTGAATGGCCAAATCGGAGACCAAGGAAACCGTTTTGCATTGAGCGAAGTAACTACCGATGCTGCCATTGTACCCACTCGAGGCACTGACTGGGGTGATAATGGTCAATGGTCTAGTTTGCACCAACATCTATGGACCCCCGAGCATGTCTTTGTCATCAATACCTGGAACGATTGGAACGGAAATCAGTTGGTTGCTTCCCAAGTTATGGATTCAAGAAGTAACCCCAGTGCCGTGAATACTGGTGAAGCTAGCTTTATAAGAGCTTTAAGTATGTGGGTTATATTAGACATGTACGGTCAGGTACCCTTTAGGGATGTCACCTTACCATCAGTCGCTTTGCCCGAAATACTTGCAGGGGACGCTGCCGTAAGTTTTATTCTTTCAGATTTAGATACTGCTATTTCAAACCTACCTGGCGTAAGTGGGGGTAGTGGCGAGGCTAATGGTAGGAGCAGTAAAGCTGCTGCAAGATATCTTAAAGCCAAGGTGCTTTTGAATAAACATATTTACTTAGGCAATAGTAATGCCGATGGAGCTGATATGGCCTCGATCATCTCTTTGGTTGATGAGATCAAAGCTGAAGGGTATGACCTTCAGGCTGGTTATTTTGATATATTTAGGGATACTCCCGATAACGAAACCATCTGGTCTTTAACTGCTGGCGTTGGTAATCGTATATTTAACGGTTTACACTACAATTCTTTTTCAGAAGGTGGCGGAGGCTGGAACGGCTTTAGTACCCTAGCAGAATACTATGACCTTTTTGAGGGCGATTCAGAATTCAATAGAGTTGAATTGGATTTTACCCCACTTGATGGCCAAGAAGAGCGAAGAGGTGGCGTTCCACCAGGCGGCACACCATTTACAGGTGCAGCAGGTACGACGGACAATGACGGTTTTGAAGATGGCTCACAAGTTGGTAACGGCTTTTTGGTCAACCAACAATATGGCCCTGATGGTACGGCCTTACAAGATAGAGCAGGTGCCCCATTAACTTTTAAACGAGATTTTAAAGATGGAACCGGAGCTGACAATATCATCAATAATGATGAAACCACAGGTATTCGAGTAATAAAATACAGCCCTAGATATGGTGCTTTTCATAATCATCAAATATTTTTTAGATATGCTGATGCGCACCTTATGAAAGCAGAAGCAATGATGCGTAGTGGTGGAGACCCTACCGCTATGGTCAATGAGCTTCGGGTTATTCGAAATGCTTCACCTCTTGGTTCCGTTTCAGAACAGGATTTATTGGATGAACGCGGACGTGAACTGTTTGCCGAATCATGGAGGAGAAATGATTTGATCCGTTTTGGCCAATATACAAGAGATTGGATATTCAAAGCTCCTGAATCAATAGGAAACGATAAATACAAATTATTCCCTATTCCTGCAAGTCAGTTATTGGCAAACCCTAGTTTAGTTCAAAACCCAGGATACTAAGTATATTGAGTGTTTAAAAAAGGCTCTGACGGGTTACCGTCAGAGCCTTTTTGTTTTTAATGATTTGCTACCCACTACAAAAAGCAATACCTTTCATTTTAAAATACCTCTTACAGACAATCTATGTACTCCATTGGCTATGACATAGGAAGCTCAACCATAAAAGCAGCATTGATAGAAACCGTTTCAGGAAAAAGGGTTGCCTTAACAAGCGAACCCAAAACCGAAATGAAAATGCTCGCAATGAAAAACGGTTGGGCAGAACAAGACTCTAACGACTGGTGGCTTCATATCTGTACTGCTACAAAAAGACTGATCCGTGAAAA
>CAZEUV010000145.1:0-6801 GCA_964515285.1 uncultured Maribacter sp.
GCAGGGGCATCGATCATCACATCACGACCACTATTGTTTTTCGGGAAAGCGATAAAATCTCGAATGGTTTCCTGTCCGCCTAAAATAGCAACCAAACGGTCGAGCCCGAATGCAATACCACCATGTGGTGGGGCACCATACTGAAAAGCATCCATAAGAAAACCAAACTGCGCTTTGGCCTCTTCAGAGGTAAAGCCTAAATGTTTGAACATAGTAGCTTGGGTTTCTTTATCATGAATACGAATAGAGCCGCCTCCGATTTCGTTACCGTTCAAAACCAGATCGTAGGCATTGGCTTTAACCGCCCCGGGATCCGAATTCAATAATTCAAGCTGCCCAAGTTTAGGACTGGTAAAGGGGTGGTGCATGGCATGGTAATGCCCAGTTTCCACATCGAGTTCCAATAACGGAAAATCAACTACCCATAAAGGTGCGAATTCTTTGGGATTTCTTAAACTCAATTGTTCAGCAAGTTCCATGCGTAAGGCACTTAATTGCGTTCTTACTTTATTTTTATCACCAGAGAGTACGCAAATAAGGTCTCCTTTTTTTGCGCCTGTGGCCTCTGCCCATTTTGATAGATCATCTTGACCATAAAATTTGTCGACAGATGATTTGTAGGTGCCGTCATCATTGCAGCGGGCATATACCATCCCTAAAGCACCAACCTGAGGGCGTTTTACCCAATCGGTCAGTTTATCGATTTCTTTTCGGGTATATGTGTTTCCACCGGGTACTGCAATTGCCACTACCAATTCAGCAGAATTAAAAACATTGAAATCTTTGTGTTGGGCAACCGTATTCAACTCGCCGAACTCCATTCCGAAACGAATATCAGGTTTGTCATTGCCATATTTTCGCATGGCATCGTCATAGGTCATTCTCGGAAATGCACCTACATCTATTCCTTTTATTTCTTTGAGCAGATGTTTGGTGAGTCCTTCAAATGTATTTAAGATATCCTCCTGCTCCACAAAAGCCATTTCACAATCTATCTGCGTAAATTCTGGTTGTCTATCCGCTCTTAGGTCTTCGTCGCGAAAACATTTTACAATTTGAAAATATTTGTCCATTCCGCCTACCATAAGCAATTGCTTAAAGGTTTGGGGCGATTGTGGCAGTGCATAAAACTGCCCTTCGTTCATACGGCTTGGCACAACAAAATCACGAGCGCCTTCAGGAGTGGATTTGATTAAGTAGGGTGTTTCCACTTCAATAAAATCTTGTTGAGAGAGGTATTTTCGAACTTCCATGGCAACCTTACTTCTAAAGATCAAGTTGTTCTTTACCGGGTTTCTACGGATGTCCAAATAGCGGTATTTCATACGAATATCCTCACCGCCATCGGTATCATCTTCAATAGTGAAAGGGGGCAGAAGCGATTCGTTCAAAACTATGAGTTCTTCAACCAATACTTCGATATTCCCCGTAGGGATATTCGGATTTTTAGAAGCCCTTTCGATAACCGTGCCTATTACTTGAATTACAAATTCCCGACCCAGACCTCGGGCTTGTTCTAAAAGTGCTGAAGACGTACGATCCTCATCAAAAACCAATTGTGTAATTCCATAGCGATCTCTTAAATCTATCCAGATTACAAAACCTTTGTCCCTTGTGGTTTGTACCCAACCTGACAAGGTTACTTTTTTATTGATATGTGTTTCTCGCAATTCTCCGCAAGTATGACTTCTGTACATGACTAAGAAATAATGAATTAAGTGTGCGAAGTTAGTAAGATATGGTGGTAACCGCTAGAAACGGGAGTTGATTTTTTTTGATTTGTTGGGTGTTAATTTGTGGGTATTTTGCTACATAGAGAAAAAAATGACATATATTCGATTCAAATAGTTAATTCAAAACATATGAAAATGAGACAGACTTTATTTAAAAGGATGTTTCTTTTATTGCTCTTTGTACTGCCGATTATGGCATTTTCACAAGGATCGATTCAAGGAAACATAACAGATGAGAACAACCTACCGGTACCTGGTGCTACCATAGTTGTCAAGGGAACCACAAATGGAACCACATCAGATTTTGATGGTAACTACGAGATTACTGTCAATGATTTTCCGGCGACGCTGGTTTTTTCTTCGTTGGGGTATACGACCAAAGAAGTTAAGGTGACCGAATCACAAACTCTAGATCTTAGAATGGAAGAATCCGTTATGGGTCTTGAAGAAGTGGTCGTATCTGGTTTGGCATCTACAGTAAAAAGAAAGAATCTCGCCAACAGTGTTGCTACGGTATCTGCCGAAGGTTTAACGGGTACAACTGCACCACAAACCCTTGACGGGGCATTATCGGGCAAGTTCACGGGTGCCTTGGTGACAGCCAACTCTGGTGCGCCGGGTGGGGGTATGTCGATTAAATTAAGGGGTATCACCTCTATTAACGGCAATTCGCAACCCTTATATATTATAGATGGTGTATATCTTGATAACAGTAGTATTTCTTCAGCGGGTCTGAATGCGGTATCTGCTGCTGCTGGTGGTGGTAACGCATCTTCACAAGATAATGCAACCAATAGAATAGCCGATATCAACCCTGCCGATATTGAGAATATTGAAATTCTTAAAGGAGCTTCGGCTTCAGCTATTTACGGATCTCGTGGGGCAGCTGGGGTAATTATCATAACCACTAAAAAAGGTAAGGCGGGCAAGACCCAAGTGAATTTCTCACAGGCCTTTGGTTTTAACGAGGTATTGAATTTACAGGGACAAAGAAATTGGACCGCTGCATTGGCTGAAACCACAGGTGCTGGACAAGGAGCATTGTTTACGGCTGCCGAAGCTGCAGGAACCTTACGTGATTACGAAGAAGAAATTTTCGGCGAAAAGGGATTGATTTCCAATACCAACGTGAGTATGTCGGGCGGATCCGATAAAACAGGTTTTTATGCTGGCTTTACTAGAAATCAAGAAGATGGTATCGTTAAAAATACAGGCTATGAAAAAACCTCTATTCGATTGAATATAGATCATCGGTTCACTGATAACATTAAATTTTCTTTAACCACAAACTATATCAACTCTTCTGCTGACAGAGGGTTCTTTAATAATGATAATACGGGTACGACCATAGGAATTGCCTTAACGGCAACCCGCCCATGGGATTTTTTATTGCCCGATGCCAATGGCAATTACCCAGATCATCCGAACAACTCATCAAACCCCTTACAAACCCGTGATTTGATGACCAACAACGAGAAGACAAAAAGGTTTATCGTCGGTGGGACTTTAGATATTAATCTATACAGATCCGATAATTCTGATTTAAAATTCGTGGCCAAAGCGGGTGCAGATCATTATACACTTTTGTCTACGGTGATTTTTCCGAAAGAACTACAATTTATGAGACCAGACCAAGGAGGTCTTAATGGTTTGTCAGCGGTAACCACAACGACAAATACAAATGCAAATTACTCAGGTTTTTTCGTTCATAATTACCGAACCGAAAGTGAACTTTCTTTTTCGACCCAATTGGGAGTGACCAATGAGCAGTTTTCAAGAAACACCGTTCGGGTTACGGCCTCTGATTTGATTGCCTCAGAAACAAATGTAGATCAGGCAGCAAATGTTTCTACAAGTCAAAATAGATTGGAACAAGAAGATTTTGGTTTTTATGCGCAAGAATCTATTAATTATCAAGACAAATTAATTGGCACACTCGGTATCAGAGGTGATAAATCGACCAATAATGGTGATAAGGATGAGTTTTTCTATTATCCAAAAGCATCTTTAGCGGCCAATCTGCACAATTTTGGTTTTTGGGGAGACAAAGGATTTTTAAATAGACTAAAGCTACGTGGAGCCTATGGCGAAGCGGGTACGTTTGCAGCCTTTGGATCTTTGTTTACGGTTTATGGAAATACTTTGGTCGGTGGAAATGTAGGTATTATTGTACCGACCACAAGAGGCAACTCTTCGCTACTACCGGAAAGACAAAAAGAGCTAGAAGTTGGTTTTGATGCCGGTTTCTTAAACGATCGGGTTTCACTTGAATTCACATACTATAAGAAAGATGTTGAGGATTTGCTGTTACGGGCCAATATAGAACCGTCATCAGGTTTTACCAGAGAATGGCAAAATGCCGGTGAACTTCAAAATACAGGTATTGAAATAGGGTTGAATATCAGCGCTTTTGATTCTGAGAATTTTACATGGGATTCTGGAATAAGTTGGTATAAAAACGAATCGGAAATGACGAAACTCAACGTACCCACCTTTAACCTAGGAGGTTTTGGTAACAGCTTGGGACAATTTCAAATTGAAGAGGGAAAAAGTGTTACCCAAATTGTAGGTACTACCGGTGCAGGAACACCAGTTAGCGTGTTGGGCGATGCCGAACCAGATTTTCAAATGTCGTTCACCAATAATTTACGTTATAAAGCTTTTAACCTATCATTTTTATGGCACTGGAAAAAAGGAGGCGACAATATCAACTTGACAAAGTTGCTATCTGATTTTGGTGGTACCAGTGCTGATTTTGATGATTTGACCATTGACCCCAATGGCGCAATACCTAATGGTCAGTATAGAATTCAAAACGGACTCTTTGATGCCAATGCTTCTCCCTTTGTTGAGGATGCTTCCTATTTAAGGTTACGCGAGATCGGTTTATACTATACAGTGCCCGATGCAAGTCTTGAAAGGATATTCAAGGGAGTGGTATCTAATATAAAAATAGGAATTTCAGGAAACAACCTAATTAATATTTTCGACTATAATAGTTATGACCCCGAAGTTTCGAACTTTGGTGGAAATGGACTGTCAACAGGTGTTGAAGTAACACCGTTTCCTTCATCAAAAAGATATCTGTTCCATTTATCTGCCAGATTTTAATAATATAAAAAGATAGAAAAATGAAAATTATAAAAAAATTAAATTTATGTATCGTTGCTATCGGTTTCTTAGCGATTCAGTCATGTGATTTAAATGGTGGCGAAAGCTTGAACGGGGCTAGTACCACTTCTATTTCAGATGACCTGTCGAGAGGGGAGCTGCCACAGGCAATTGCTGGTGTGCTTTCTGACATGCGGGTCGATTTAGCAATACAAACCGATGTGCAAAGTGCCTTTGGTAGAGAATACTATTATTTGACCGGTTCCGATCCTCGATGGGAAGGCGATGTTGTTACAGGTAACTTAGATGCCAACACCTTTTATACGACCAGGCCATGGGGTGGAAGATATGCCACAATAAAGGATATCAATCTAACATTGGAAGGATTGGCCAATACTACCTCTGATTTTTCGACTGCTGAAATCGCAGGTGCAAGAGGTGTATTGAACACGTTAAAGGCGCATGAATTGTTAATGGCAGTTAATAATCAGGGCGCGAATGGTATTCGAATAGATGTTTCTGATCCTGATAATTTAGGTCCATTTGTGGGCTATGACGAAGCCTTGACCGCAATTGCAGCCGTATTGGCCGATGCGGGTACTGATCTAGGGGCTGCCGGTTCAACGTTACCTTTTAATCTGACTGATGGCTACCAAGTAGAGTTTTTAAAATTCAATAAAGCCCTAGCAGCAAGAGTAGAGGCTTATAGAGGTAATTATCCAGCGGTTTTAGGTCTGTTGGGAGATTCTTTTATGGATATGGCTGGAGACTTGAAAACAGGCGTTTACCATACTTTTTCTTTAACGGGAGCCGATGTGGCAAACCCACTTTTTGGCGCACTGAACCAAACTGCTATCGTAAGGGTTTCACATGCTAGCTTTGTTGATGATGCCGAAGCAAATGATAGCAGAGTAGATAAGGTTGTTTTGAGAGATAGCCCTACAGAAGCATCAGGTTTAGTTGGCACCCATGATGTATGGATCTACCAAACAAATGTCGATAATGTACCGATTATTAGAAACGAAGAATTGGTTTTATTGTTCGCAGAAGCCAATATGGTAGCCAGTCCTACCGCAGCGGTTGATGCAATCAATGTGGTTCGAAATGCAGCAGGTATAGGTGACTATGCCGGGGCTTCAACTCCACAAGCTTTAGAAGATGAGATTCTCTTTCAAAGAAGGTATTCGTTGTTTGGTGAAGGCCATAGATGGGTGGATATGAGAAGATTCGATAGACTTGGTGAGTTGCCCAATGACAGGGCTACCGACAATGTTCCTGCAGCTGTTCCAATTCCAGCCAATGAAAATCAATAAATTCTTTTGACACATAATCAATATTGGAATTATGGTATTGATCAACAATTGATTTAATAAAACCCTGACACTTTTGTCAGGGTTTTATTGTTTTATGCTATCAAGCGCCCCTCTTCATCCTTAGGTTCAGAATCGGCACGCTCTTTACTTCTGACTTTCTTCAACCATATCTTCATTCGATACGAAATATTGAACAGTACCGGTACGATTATCAAGGTTAGAAAAGTGGCGACAATGAGTCCGTAGATGACCGTCCATGCCAAGGGTCCCCAGAACATAACGTTGTCTCCGCCTATATAGACCTTGGGGTCGAATTCTGAGAATAATGAGAAGAAATCAATGTTCAATCCGATGGCCAATGGTATAAGGCCAAGTACCGTTGTGATTGCCGTAAGAATAACCGGCCGCAATCTTGCTTTTCCTGCTTGAACGATGACTTCATCTATTTGTTTACGTGACAAGAGGGCATCATTATCAATGTTAAAGGCCAATTTTTTACGATCGATCAGTATCTGCATATAATCCAATAGTACTACGCCGTTGTTCACCACAATACCCGCTAAAGAGATGATGCCCATCATGGTCATCATGATGACAAAGGGTTTTCCCGTAATCATCAATCCTCCAAATACACCAATAAAACT
>CAZEUV010000146.1:0-6580 GCA_964515285.1 uncultured Maribacter sp.
TTTGAGTTTATGGCATATACGGCAACATCTTCTCCCTTTTGAGCATATTCCCTTTTTAAACGTTGGGCAAACTGCCAAATAAAATCAGGGTAAGCGGCCAATCGCCTTTTCTGCTTAGAGGTGAGATATGCATCTATTTTCACCTGAGTCGCTTTCTTGGTGTTTTTGTTCACTACCTGAAATTCTATTTTTCCGACCCTGCTTCTGAGCATCATCCGCCAGCTCATGCGATGGCCTTCCTCGGTCCAAAGTACTTGATCTTTTATAAGATAGTGCCGTAAGGGCAATAATGATTGAACAATAAAGTAGATGCCTCCACCAAGCAGTATCATTTTTTTCAATGAACCTCGTACCGCATCTTTTTCGGTATAGGCAGCTTTCATCTTAAAGAAGATTTTTCGAATGGTCTCTGGCTCAAAAAAGAAAACCGAGAATGAGAGCGCCAAATAGGGAAAAATACCAATTTGAAAAACAATTGAATTGAACAAATGGAAAAACAATGATAAGAAGAACGCCATTTTTCGTGTAGGTTTCCAAAGCAATGCGGGTACGATTAGAAAATCGAACAGAATGCCAAAAACACCAATGATCTTGTGCACCCATGGTTGTTGTAAAAACCCACCGATCACATAATAATCTGCCTTGTCCTGCATCAGTATCTTTATAACACCAAAATCTACCCAATCACCATAAAATTTGGCCAACGAAGCGTAGGTATACACCAAAAACAACTGTGCGACAATTGCCCATTTCACATAGGCGGGCATTGAATCGCTTTTTATGGATGGATGCTGTTTTGCGTCAATAGAATAACCCGTATTGGCAGGAAAGAAGCACATCATACCCGAAATCAACAACAATAAATAATAATGGTTGTTATAGGATGTTTTTTGCATCAAATAAACGGCTGCCCATAATATCGTAAACGAAATGATGTTAAAACGGTACTTATAGCCAAGTGCTATACACACCCCCAAGGTACCCATGATAAAGAAATAAAGATACATACCATAGCCCGGTAAAGGCTGTAGCCATTCAAAACCTATAAAACTGAAGGTAAACTGCGGTTCGACAAGGGTATGCCCGACCCAACCCGTAGCAATGGCCCCATAACACTCTAAAGCGACCAGAGTACCAAAGAAGATACGAAAAATAAGCAAGGCCGAATTGTCTATTTTAGTGAAAAGAAAACGATCTAATCGGCTCATGCCTTTGCGATTATTGACAATGAGACTTTCTTGTCTTTGGCGAGCTGTTCTTTTAATGCGTCAATCGAATCGAATTTGTGCTCATCGCGAAGACGTTCTAAAATATCGACTTGAATTCTTTGGTCGTAGAGATCTTGTTCAAAGTCAAAAAAATGGATTTCAATACTCTTTTCAGTACCTAATACGGTAGGATTATAGCCAATATTCATCATACCGTACACCATAATGCCCTTTATCTTGCTTTGTACAACATAGGCGCCATTTTTGGGTACCAATTTATAGGTTTCCTCAACATGAAGATTCGCAGTAGGAAAATCAAGTTGCCTACCCAGCCCTTTACCTTTTTGTATAGCGCCGGTCAGCATATAATTATACCCTAAATACTTGTTGGCAGTTAGTACATCACCACTTTCCAAAGCCTTTCGTATTTTGGTCGAACTGACCGAGACCTCATCGATTTCCTGAGCCGAAATTTGCTCCACTTCAAAATCCAAAGTGTTTCCAAAAGCGATTAAATCATTGATATTAGCGATTCGGTTTCTACCAAATCGATGGTCGTACCCAATTACGATTTTCTTGGCCTTTAAACCGTTGACCAAAAGGTCTCTTACGAACTCGGTAGCCGAAAGCCTTGAAAATGCTTTGGTAAAGGGGTGTACTATGAGATAATCCAACCCCAGGTCATCAAGAATTTTGCTCTTCTCATCAAGGGTGTTCAAAAGTTTGATATCGGCCTGTTCTTGCAAAACCATTCTCGGATGCGGAAAAAAAGTCAGCACCATTGATTTCAATTGTGATGTGGCAGCATTCTTGACAAGTCTCTCTAATATCTTTCGATGGCCGATATGAACACCATCAAAAGTGCCAATAGTAATGGCCGTAGTGTGTTCTTTATCGTATTCTAAGATGTTTTGGACTGTTATCACGAAAAATAAAAAATAAAAAGACTTATATTTGGGTTCGGAAAAAAACCCTCAATGAGCGCAAAATTACGTCTTGTTTTTACAATTACCATAGCATTTCTTTCCTTTTACGGATCCGCCCAAAGTGATTATTGGCAGCAAGAAGTTGCAAAGCAAGCTATGAATCAAGGTTTTTTGACCCGTTTTGAAATCAAAAAAGGACAGATCTTCTCTTTTGACGAAAATCTTTTCTTTAATAAATTGTATTCAGGGTCGGCCGCTATAAAAAACCGTAAAATCGTTTATTTTCCGAATGAACTAGGTGAAATGGTTCCTTTTCAAATCAATGAGGCTCCAGTATTATCACCTGAATTATCGGCAAAATACCCTTTGATAAAATCGTACGTGGGCCACGCCCTTGGCAATTCAAAAGATAAAATCCGTTTCAGCATTTCGCACAAAGGCATTCAGAGTATGACAGTGCATGCAGATGGTAGTGGCACTACGTTTATGCAAAAGACACCTGACAACAAGTACATTCTCTATACGAGAGATTCAGATTCACCTGTTGGCACCTCATTTACCTGTAAAACAAAATCAACGGTAAAAAAGGGTTTTGGGGGCAAGACCCTAAAGTCGGTCGACGATCAAGTTTTGAGAAAACTGAGACTTGCAGTAACCGCATCGGGTGAGTATACCAACTATCACGGGGGCACTGTTGCCGACGCCCTTGCCGCCATAAACGCAACAGTAACACGTATAAATGAAGTATTTGAAACGGATTTAGGGATTACTTTGGAATTAGTGGCCAATACTGACACTGTTATTTTTACTGATGCCGAGACCGATCCCTATACCGGTAATTTTAGTCCTCAAGTGCAAAGTACATTGACCAGTACCATTGGCGCTGCCAATTATGATTTTGGAATTTTGTTCAACAGGGCCGACCAAGGCGATGGCAATGCTGGTTTTATTGCTGCTGTATGTGATGATAGCAGAAAAGGCAGTGCTTACGTATCGGGCCCAAACCCTGAAGGAGATTTGTACGATCTTGATTTTGTTTCGCATGAAATGGGCCATCAATTAGGTGCCAATCATACTTGGTCTCATGAATCTGAAGGAACGAATGTGCAAGTTGAACCTGGTAGTGGAACAACGATTATGGGCTATGCAGGCATTACGGGCATCAATGATGTAGCCTCGAACGGAGATGACTATTTTCATTACGTCAGTATTGAACAGATTACAGATTTTATGGCAACCGTTAGTTGTGCGGAGATTATTAACCTGACAAACAACCCACCCGTTATTACGCCAACGGGCAGTTTTACCATACCCAAATCAACGGCCTTTGTGTTAACCGGTAATGCAACCGATGTAGATGTTGACGATATATTGACCTATGCCTGGGAACAGATCGATAGTGGTGTTGTGCCTCAGTCCACTTTCGGACCCAACAACCCTGTAGGCAGTAATTTTAGGTCTCAAAAACCATCGACAGACCCAAAACGCTATTTTCCGAAATTGACGAGCGTGCTACAAGGTAACCTGACCCAAACCGCCCCCCCTGTTAATTCTGCTTGGGAAACCGTCTCTGATGTCGAACGTGAAATGAATTTTGCGTTAACGGTGCGTGACAATGCTTCGGGAGGCGGACAGGTAGTATCTGATTTGGTCAACTTATTCATCGAAAATAGTGCCGGGCCATTTGTGGTCACTTCACATACAACAAGTGCCGTTACCGTTGCCGGAGGAACCGAAGAAATCATATGGGACGTCGCCAATACCAATTTAGCACCCATAAATGCACAAACCGTTGATATATTGTTATCGATAGATGGCGGACTCACCTTCCCTATTGTTTTAGCGGAGAATGTATCCAACGACGGTAGCCATACCGTTGTGGTACCAAGTCAACCTACCACCGAGGCGAGAATTATGGTCAAGGCAAACAACAATATCTTTTTTGCCGTCAATTCGTCCGATTTTACCATTGATGCTTTCGAAATCGTATTGAATTTTGCCAACTTAGAACACGAGGTATGCCAACCTAGCAATCTTGTGGTACCGTTTAGTTATGAAAGCCACCTTGGTTTTAGCGAAGAGGCAACATTTAGTGTAGTAACGCCGCCTGACGGAATCGATATTTCATTTTTTCCTGAAACTGCTACTGCTACTGGCACTCCGGTAGATATAACATTTAGCAATACGCAGAATCTTGCAGTAGGTAACTACTCCATCCGAGTATTGGCGACCACTGCCAGTCTTACAAAACAGATAACGATCGATTTGAACATCTTAGATGCCAGTTTTACCAATGTAACCTTGGTAGCCCCAGCAGATGGACTCACAAACACATCAACAAGCATGCTATTGGAATGGGAAGCTATTTTTCTAGCGACATCCTATGACATTCAAGTTGCTACCAATGAAGCCTTTACCAATATTGTTGAAGATGTGACCGTAGCGACCACTTCATTCTTACCATCCAATTTAGAAAATGAGACAACTTACTTCTGGCGTGTAAAGCCCGAGAATAGTTGTGGTGAGGGATCTTTTGGTTCACCGTTCAGTTTTACAACTGTTCAGGTCGATTGTACTACCAAAACAGCTACTGATCTACCAAAAGCTATTTCTGTTTCAGGTACGCCCATGGTAATATCTAAAATAGCATTTTTTGAAGATTTAAAAGTAACCGATATCAATATCAACCTAGATATTGAACATACTTTTCTCTCTGACCTATTGGTCACTTTGACTTCCCCTTCGGGCACTACCGTAGTTCTTATCGCTAATTCATGTGATGACCTTAGAAACCTTAATGCCACTTTTGACGGTAGTTCAAATGATTTTATATGCAACGGGAATCCCGCAATTTCAGGTATTGTGAAACCTTTGGGTTCATTAGACTCATTTAACGGGGAGTCGTTATTGGGCGAGTGGACGTTAACGGTCAATGACATTGCCCCTAATGACGGGGGCTCGTTAAAATCGTTTTCTATGGATGTTTGCGTGGAGGGACAGTTCAGACCCGATGCGGATAATGACGGAGTTTTCGACGATGGCCCCGATCTTTGTTTGGGTACACCCGAAGGTACGCAAGTAGACACTACGGGCTGTCCTATAAATATTTTTCCGAACGATAATTTTTCTCTTGAAGTACGCAGTGAATCTTGCCGTATGAACAACGACGGTTCAGTTAAGATCGGAGTCAAACTACCCTTAGACTATACAATTACGGTTAACGGAAACGGAACTAATCTTACCGATACCTTTACCGAGCCTTATACGCTGCCAAATTTATCTGCAGGATCTTATACCATATGCATTACAGGTACTGATGGCACATTGAACTATGAAGAACAATGTTTTGATATCGCTATTACAGAGCCAGATGCTTTGAGTGTTTCTTCTAAGGTTTCATTGAACGGCAAAATTGTTGAGTTACAATTACAGGGATCTGACTTGTACAATATAGAATTGAACGGTATACTCACTCAAATCGAGACTTCAACAACAACATTAAAATTGAAAGATGGTGGTAACACTCTAAAAATATCGACAAACCTTCCTTGCCAAGGGTCGTATGAAGAGCAGTTCTTCGTGTCTGATGAGCCTATTGTATATCCTAACCCGTTCACCGATTTTGTAAAAATATCATTCGGCACTAATGTCGAAGAGGTTGTAATTAACATTTTTGCACTTAATGGGCGACTCATCCAAAGTGAAAAACATCAAGTCAATGGTGCCGAATTAGAATTGGATCTTACTGTTCTTGCAACAGGACTCTACTATATCAAGTTTGAAGGAAAGAACATAAAAGGAACATCAAAAGTAATCAAGCAATGAGAATACTATTAACTCTTTTAGTCGCTATTCTTTTGATAGGATGCAAAAAAAAGGATACTCCCAATTCACCGGAAATCGCAAATTTGACATACCCTGACAATAATTCAGAATGTACAACGGGTCAAGAATTGACCACCACTACCAGTCAAGTTGAATTTAGATGGCAAACTGCGAACCACACTGAAACTTATGAACTTCGGGTCACTAATATGACTACGAATACAACCCAGACCATAAGCACCTCGAGTACTTCTGCCATACTGCCCTTAGATAAGGGAGCACCGTATTCTTGGTTAGTGATCTCTAAAAACTCTGAGGTGCTGCAAACCGTATCAAGTGGTACTTGGCAATTTTACAACTCGGGCTTTGATACTACGTATGCTCCTTTTCCTGCTACTATTATAGAACCAAAATTGGGTTCGAACGTATTTAAAGACGCTAATAATGATATAACTTTAGAATGGTCGGGTGCTGATGTAGAAAATGATATCGCCAGTTATGAAATCTATTTTTCGACTGAAACACCGCCTACCACTTTGGTAGAAACCGCAAATACCAATATTTCAACACATAAAGTATCAGTTACTTCAGATACCGTGTATTATTGGAGAATAGTTACCA
>CAZEUV010000147.1:0-2129 GCA_964515285.1 uncultured Maribacter sp.
CAATCTTTTATCCGTACAAAACAAAAGGGATACAAAGGTTTTCGCAAGATGATGGATATTCGAACAAATTCTTCGAACAACACAGTTTATGCAGATGCCGAAGGAAACATCGCCTATTTTCACGGGAATTTCGTTCCGGTTAGAGATACTGTTTTCAATTATTCAAAACCTGTAGACGGTAGTAACCCTGCAACGGATTGGAAAGGGTTGCATACAGTGGATGAAAATATTCTCTTATTGAATCCTGAAAACGGTTGGTTGCAAAATTGCAATTCAACACCTTATACCGCTGCTTTGGAATTCAGCCCCAAAAAAGAGAACTACCCGAATTATATGTCGATCGATAGGGAGAATTTTCGTGGCGTACATGCGATCGGCTTGTTAAAAGACAGAAAAGACTATACTTTGAATGGGTTGATTCAACTGGCACATGATCCCTATTTGCCCGCATTTAAAAAACTGATTCCCGGTTTGATATCGGTCTACGATAGCCATGACGATAAAAATCCTAAACTTAGAGAACCTATAGAAACGTTGCGAAACTGGAATTTCAAAACGGCAAAAAAATCGATCGCAATGACCTTGGCACATTACTATGGCACATGGTATTATTCACAAGGAAAATACCCTGAAGGGTTGACTTCTATGGAGCGTGTCACCTATTGGGGAAGCAAGTCGCCCATTCAAGAACGCTTGCGAATTTTTGAGGAAACCATAGATCGATTGACCGTTGATTTCGGCACATGGAAAATCCCTTGGGGCGAGGTAAACCGTTATCAACGCCTGAACGGTGATATTCGTCAGGCTTTTGATGACAGTAAGCCCAGTATTCCCATTGGTTTTGCTTCTGGCCGTTGGGGCGCATTGGCTGCCTATGGGGCGCGCTATACGAACAATACGAAGAAGATATATGGTACACGGGGCAATAGTTTTGTGGCTGTTGTTGAATTTGGCGATACCGTAAAAGCAAAGACCATGTTGGCAGGTGGGCAAAGCGGCGACCCATCTTCTTCACATTTTAACGACCAAGCACAACGCTATGCCGATGCCCAATTCAAAGAAGTACCTTTTTATAAGGAGGATGTGTTAAAACGGGCAAAAGAAACCTATACACCTGGGCAAAGAGAGTAGTAGACCTACTAGGTTTTCAAAACCTAGTAGGTCTTATAATATAGTCGTTCGGCATTACCTGCCTACTCTTTAGTGATAATCAAAGAGGCTTTGGATCCCCTAGATAGCAACCATTTGTTAGAGTAGATCAATTGCCCCTTGTCATCATAGACATCAACTTGGGCGGTGTTGGGTGAAGAAGAACCTTCGTTAAGGGCCTCAAAAACGAACTGGTTAAACCCTTTGTTCAAATCGACGTTCACTCCTTTAAAGGCACCTGTCAATAACATATTGGCATCGACGACCCTTTCGTTAAGGTATATTTTAACCCGGTCACCATCTACAAATTCGTGGTCTCTACAAACAATGCCGACGTATTTTCCGTTACTTTTTATACTTCCCAAGTTTTGGTTGCCAAAGTGATCTTTTGATCCTTCTTTTGCCGTTCTGGGACCTACTTTAGTATCTATTTTCAAGTCGTGACCAGCCTGTACCAGCTCTCGATCTGGCAACATCTTTACGGGTCTTTTGGTGAGGGAATCTTTTAAGTTAAATTCAGGATTTTCTTTAATAACCGATGGAATTTTAAGTGCGGTACCCTTATCGGTCTTTCCGTCTTCATCAAGTTTATTGGCGACTTCGACCTTCAGGGGTGTGGTCGTTGGAATATCGGTTTGAGACCATCCTATTAAAGGCAATAGAAAAATGGATATAAAGGCAAGTATTGGTTTCATGAGTTATGTAATAGTCGATAAATCGAGATAAAAATAACAAATACCCTGCCATAGGGTTTTAAATCGTTGTTAAAAGGCTAAATTTTCGATAATCGTCTCGGCAATCAGTCTATGACCTTTCATATTCGGGTGAATGGGATCTTTGTCATAACAATCGGCCTGATTTTTAGATAACGGACTATGAATATCTATATTGGTGATAACGGCTTCATGTTGGGTGTTCAAAATGATTTTTTTGAATTCTTGTAAGACTTCTTTATCGTATTTGGGGTAGGGGTTCAACCA
>CAZEUV010000147.1:2229-6520 GCA_964515285.1 uncultured Maribacter sp.
ACATGCATGGGAACAGCATAAAAACCATCACCGACGGCATAGTTGCTACCGTCTTTTACCGATACGACCAAATGTTCTTCGCTTTGACCGATTTGTTCGCTATCGTCCAAATTTAAAAATCGGACACGCGGAAAATCCATTTCAGGAGCGATCGATTTATGACCGAGATCAAAACATAAAATGTTAGCGGAAGGTTTACTGATAACTCTTGTGAACAATACTGCGGCATATTGAAAGTTCATATCATGAAAGAGCCTTGAATAATTTGCATCCCATAACAATGTTGTGCCAGGAGCGGTTTCCACCGTACCTCTTTCAGTATGAACGGGAAATGTGGGCGAACCTCCTGCAACGATGGTCTCGACTTTTATGCCTAGGGTCTCGATTTCATTCTTCAATTGTATAACAGATTTAAAAGCGGCATCGCATTTCCTTTTTCGCTCTTCAATATTTGTATCGTTAATATGCCCGTCATAGACATGAAACCCCTTGGCCTTCAACCAAGAATTTTCTTCTATTTGTTGGTATAGCGCGACAGCTTCTTTAGATGGTGCTATTCCGGTTCTGCCCATTCCGTTATTGATATCCATCCATAGTGAAATTACTTTGTTTTCATTTGAGGTTTTTTGGGCAATTTCACACATTATTTTATGATTATCAACAAGGGTGGAAAATTTTGAATGGGGATATGTTTTTATTAATTGGATAAGCCGACCGATGTTGGCCCCAACAATCGGCATGGCCAAAAGTATATCTTCGGCTTTACAAATCGCCAGAAGTTCAGCTTCGGCAATGGTGGCGCACTTGAATTTTTGTATGCCATGCTGCATTTGTATTTGTATGATTTCTGCGGTCTTGTGCGTTTTGATATGTGGCCTCAGTAAACTGGTATCAGCGACCATGTTGCACATTTGCCGTATATTCTCGGTAATCCTATTTGGATATACCAAAAGGGAAGGTGAGATAATATTCGAGGAATCCGCTATTTTGTACCAAGGCATATTTTGCATGAAAAAATCAATGAAGTTCAAACATGGCCTCGATCTCAACGACAACCTGACCGGGCAGCATCATGCCTACGGCACTTCGCACGCCAACGCCGTTGTCTGTTCCGAACACATTGGCCATGAGTTCGCTGAACCCGTTGATGACCAAAGGTTGATCGCTAAAATCAGGTGTGCAATTGACCATTCCCAAGGTTTTGACAAGGCGTTTGATTCGGTTTACATCGCCAAAATGAGCGGTTATCGTGGCCAACATGGTAAGTGCGACCTGTCTTGCGGCCCGTTTACCCTCTTCTAGGCCGAGGTCATCGCCAACTCTTCCGGTACTATACGTACCATCTGTATTCATTGGGCCTTGACCTGAGATGTACAAAAAATTATCTACGACCAAAATTGGTTTGTACATTCCAGCTGGTGGGGGTGCGGGGGGCAAAATCAATTTTAGGTCTTTTATTCTTTCAGAAGGTGTATTCATGGCTTCTTGTTTTTTGAAGTGTGTATAAAGTTAAGAAATGTCTATGGTTTGTGATTGGGGTACAGGGGTCTTTTTAAATGAAGATATCCAATACCAAAACGCCGAGCAGCCCCATGACCCCTACAGTGGTTTCCATGACCGTCCATGTTTTCAAGGTATCTTTTACCGAGAGATTAAAGTATTCTTTGTAGAGCCAAAAGCCACCATCATTGACATGCGAGAGCATCAAACTGCCCGAGCCGATGGCGAGCACCATCAATTCAGGACTGACATCAGAACCCGATAACAACGGAAGGGCAATACCGGCGGCGGTTAGGCCGGCAACGGTTGCCGAACCTACACAGACCCTGATGACGGTTGCGATAAGCCATGCCAAGACCAGGGGCGATATGGTAGAGCCTTTGAGCATATCGCCTATATACCCGCTAACCCCACTATCGATCAATACTTCTTTTAATGCACCTGCGCCAGCAATGATCAAAAGCACCATAGTGATACCTGCCACGGCACTTGAAACGGAATCCATCACTTCGGTCATTTTTCTACCACGGGCCAATCCTAATGTGTAGATGGCCACCAAAACCGAAATGAGCATGGCAAGAACCGGGTTTCCGACAATGGCCGTAAATTGTTTTATTGCATTTCCATCCTCAACCAAAAAATCGACGAAAGAAGCCAATCCGATTAAAATAACGGGAAGAAGTGCTGTGATTATACTTGTTGCCGTACTGGGCATTTCATCATCGGTCAGTACTTTCGGATTCAGAAATTCCTTTAAAGGGGTCGCTTCTATATTTTTGATGGTCCGGGTAAATAAGGGGCCTGCTACGACTATTGCCGGTATGGCAATAATGATACCATAGATCAGGGTTTTTCCTATATCGGCATCGAACATGATGGCGATACCCGTTGGTGCAGGGTGGGGCGGAAGATACCCATGTGTTACCGATAAGGATGCCAACATGGGCAGGCCTACATAGATCAGCGGTAAGCCTGTAGCTGCCGCTACGGTAAATACCAAAGGAATCAATATGACAAAACCTACTGTGTAAAACATGGGTATGCCCACAATAAACCCTGTGAGCACAACGGCCCATTGAATGTTCTTTTTTCCGAATTTATCGACCAATTTGGAGGTAATACGTTGTGCCGCACCACTATCGGCCACTAGTTTACCTAGCATAGCACCAAGACCCAGAATCATGATCAAACTGCCCAAGGTTTTGCCCAAGCCCGTTTGAATGGAGTCGACTACTTTGAGCAGATCCATGCCTTCGGCAACACCGACCAAAAGCGATACGATGATAAAGGAAATAAAGGCATTGAGTTTGAATTTGGCGATTAAAAGGAATAACAAAAGTATTCCACAGACAACGATGATAAGTGGCATAGTCGAAAAAGTTTGATGGCTCGAATGTTCTAAGACCTAAATATACCATTTAATCTGGCATTGAGGGTTTAACCAGCCTGCCCCTGCCGGCTGGCAGGTTCCCCGAGGTTTACCAACCTTAGAGCGATGTGCGCTCTGCTGCTTTCTTTATTGCCCGAATAGAATTTATCACTTTTTCTTTTGATGTCGCAATGTTCATTCTCATAAACAAGGCACCTTCCCGTCCGAACCAATGCCCTGCGTTCAATCCTATTTTCGACTCTTTGGTTATTTGGTCAAACATTTCTTTAGTGTCGTTGAAAACAGTTCTAAAATCTAACCATACTTGGTACGTTCCCTCGGGTTTGATTAGTCTGATTTTAGAATCGGTCAATTCTTTTTCTATGGCAAGTACATTATCCTCTATTGTTTTTATTAATTCTTTCAGCCAAGATTGTCCGTGTTTATAGGCTGCTTCCAAAGCAATTCTGGTCAAAGCGTTTGTTCTTCCCAAATTATACTTTTTAAAAATGTCTTTTATCGAATTTCTCAGATTTTCATTGGGGATAATCGCCATAGAATCAGAAATGCCGCACAGATTAAAGGTTTTGGCCTCTGAGGTACAAACAACGATATTCTCCCAATTATCTGCATAGTGCAATAGTGAAGTGAATTTGTTGTCAAACAGAACGATGTCTTTATGAATTTCGTCAGAAATAAGCAACAGGTTATTTTTCTTGCAGATGGCAATGATTTTCTCCAATTCTTCTTTTGCCCAAACTCGACCGACCGGATTATGAGGATTACATAGAATCAAGATTTTGGTGTTTTCCGATTTCGCTTTTTCCTCTAAATTCTCGAAATCGATCTCATAACGGTTATTGTCGACTAATTTTAGCGGGTTTTTGACAATTCTTCTTTTGGTTTTTCGAATCACATCCCTGAACTCCATAAAAACGGGAGGTTGAACGATTATCCCATCTTTTTCCGATGTGGTGTTTTCAATGATAATCGAAAGGGTTGTGGTAATACTCGGACTGTATAAAATTTGCTCTCTAATCAAGTCAATTCGATAGTTTTTCTTGTACCAATCTTCTTGCGCCAAGAAAAAAGATTCGGGCTTGTATTCATAGCCAAAACCAGAATTGGAAACCCGATCTATCAAGGCTTCTTGAATGGGTATCGCTATTTCAAATTCCATATCGGCGACCCACATGGGTACGAGATTACTTTTGCCAAATACCGATACAAGGGTATTTGGATTGGATTTTGTCAAGGGTAATGTATCAAGTTTCGAATCTATTTTCATTTTTGTTTGCTCAATGGTTGAATAACCGTGTACACAGCACATAAATCGCTATTGTGTAATTTCTGTATAAGCAACGGTATATTAATCTATTTCAGGAAGCGAATCAAACTCTTTTCTCATGTTTTCAAACCACG
>CAZEUV010000148.1:0-6427 GCA_964515285.1 uncultured Maribacter sp.
AAATTAGTTTTTCACCTTGTCCTTAACTTCTTCGACAGCATCTTTTGCTTTGTCAACTGCATCAGAACCAGCTTCTTTTGCAGAATCAACTGCATCGCCAGCGGCATCTGTAGCTCCGTCAACTGCATCACCAGCGGCATCCATTGCATCAGAACCGGCTTCGGTAGCAGAATCAACTGCGTCACCTGCGGTATCCATTGCGCCTTCGGCAGCATCACCAACTGCATCACCAGCTTCCTCCGCTGCATCGGCAGCAGCTTCAGTAGCCTCTTTGGCCTTATCGGCAGCTTCTCTGCACGATACAAATGATACACTTAGGGCAAGTACTAGAATTGAACTTAAAATTACTTTTTTCATGATTTTTGTTTTAGTGTTTTGTTTCTCAACGCAAAGATATACGGATTAATCAATGTTTTGGATGATATTTGTTAACATTTCCCCTAAAAACATTAACAAAATAGGGTTTAATACCGATGGGTAGGGATGAAGTAGGCTATCGAACGGCAATTTTTTATTAGACCCAGAAAGCGTTTTGGGGTGTAAATGGGGTATTATATGGATCAAAATCGCTAATTTTGCAGCCTTAAATTACAGTGCCGGAAGCATTTCATATGAAGTTTACAGAATATAAAGGATTGGACTTGCCAAAAGTCGCCGAAGAGGTTCTCGAATATTGGAAAAAAAACCAGATTTTCGAGAAAAGTATCGCTCTTAGAGAGGGCAGTCCAAGCTATGTCTTTTATGAAGGCCCCCCATCTGCTAACGGTATGCCGGGCATTCACCATGTCATGGCGCGTACTATCAAAGATATTTTTCCGAGATATAAAACCATGAAAGGCTTTCAGGTAAAACGAAAAGCAGGTTGGGACACCCATGGGTTGCCCATTGAACTCGGCGTTGAGAAAGAACTTGGTATTACCAAAGAGGATATCGGCAAGAAAATATCAGTAGAAGAATACAATGCAGCCTGTAAAAAAGCGGTTATGCGCTATACGGATGTTTGGAACAGAATGACCGAACAAGTTGGTTATTGGGTAGATATGGACGATCCTTATATTACCTACAAGTCCAAGTATATGGAGTCGGTCTGGTGGTTGTTAAAACAGATCTATGACAAGGGTCTTATATATAAAGGGTATACTATACAGCCTTATTCTCCCAAAGCGGGCACGGGTCTGAGTTCACATGAGCTGAATCAGCCCGGCACCTACCAAGACGTTACCGATACCACGGTTACGGCACAGTTTAAAAGCCCCCTAACCCCCACAGGGGGAACTCAAAACGATATTTTGAAAGCATTTGGTATTTCCCCTCCTTCGGAGGGGTCGGGGGAGGTCTTTTTTCTAGCATGGACCACCACACCTTGGACATTACCATCGAATACCGCCTTGACCGTAGGTTCTAAGATCGATTATGTTTTGGTAAAAACGTTCAACCAATATACTTTTAAAGCCATTTATGTAGTATTGGCGAAAAATTTAATAGGAAAGCAATTTGCTGGCAAGTTCTTTGAGTCAGAAGACGAAGATGATTTTTCAAATTTCACTTCTGAAAACAAGAAAATACCTTATAAAATAGTTGGTGAGACAAAAGGAAAGGATTTAGTGGGAATACGTTACGAACAGCTTTTACCATATGCCTTGCCTTATGAAAACGCAGAAAACGCATTTAGGGTCATTGCCGGAGATTTTGTAACTACTGAAGATGGTACGGGTATAGTGCATACAGCACCTACTTTTGGAGCCGATGATGCTTTCGTGGCCAAACAAGCCGTACCTGAAATTCCGCCTTTATTGGTGTTGGACGAAAATAATAATCCGGTTCCTTTAGTTGATTTACAAGGTAGATTTAGACCTGAATTAAAGGAATTTGGAGGTAAATACGTCAAGAACGAATATTACGAAGATGGTGAAGCGCCAGAAAGGTCTGTTGATGTAGAGATCGCCATTAAGCTAAAAGAAGAGAACAGAGCTTTTAAGGTCGAAAAGTACGTGCACAGCTACCCTAATTGTTGGCGTACCGATAAACCAATATTATACTACCCGCTGGATTCGTGGTTCATTAAAGTGACCGATGTCAAAGACAGAATGTTCGAATTGAATCAAACTATTAATTGGAAGCCAAAATCTACGGGAGAAGGACGCTTCGGAAACTGGTTGGCAAACGCCAATGACTGGAATCTATCACGTTCTCGTTATTGGGGCATTCCGTTACCTATTTGGAGAACCGAAGATGGTAAAGAAGAAATCATGATCGGGTCGGTCGAAGAACTAAAATCTGAAATGACAAAGGCCATAGCGGCAAAAGTTCTAGAGAATGATATTTTTGATGATTTCGTAGTTGGTGACATGTCTGAAGCGAACTATGACAAAATAGACTTGCATAAAAATATTGTGGATCAGATAATTTTGGTGTCACCCTCAGGCAAACCAATGAAGCGAGAGAGTGACTTGATTGATGTTTGGTTTGATAGTGGCGCAATGCCTTATGCGCAATGGCATTATCCTTTTGAGAAAAGAGTCCCCTCCCCAACCCTTCCCGAGGGGAAGGGAGTAAATCGTGGCATTCCTCCTTTGGGGGAAATGAAGGGGGATTTCCCCGCTGATTTTATCGCAGAAGGCGTTGATCAAACCCGTGGATGGTTTTATACATTACATGCCATAGCGACGATGGTCTTTGATACGGTGGCCTATAAAAATGTAGTGTCGAACGGATTGGTGCTGGATAAGGAAGGCAAAAAAATGTCGAAACGTTTGGGCAATGCGGCCGACCCCTTTGAGACCATGAACGAGCATGGTGCCGATGCCACGCGATGGTACATGATCTCGAATGCCAACCCTTGGGACAATCTAAAATTTGATGCCAACGGTATTATTGAGGTTAAACGCAAGTTTTTCGGAACGCTTTACAACACCTATTCCTTTTTTGTTCTATATGCGAATATCGATGCCTTCGACTATTCTGAAGCTGAAATTCCATTAAGTGAACGACCAGAGATCGATCGGTGGATTCTTTCTGAACTGCATTCGCTGATCAAAAAGGTAGATGATGCTTATGCCGATTATGAACCTACCAAAGCAACAAGGGCTATTTCTGATTATGTACAAGAAAACCTTAGTAATTGGTACGTACGCTTAAGCAGAAGACGTTTTTGGAAGGGAGATTACCAGCAAGATAAAATATCGGCCTATCAGACCTTGTATACCTGTTTGGTCACGGTTGCAAAATTATCTGCGCCCGTAGCTCCGTTTTTTATGGATCAGCTCTATAAAGATTTAACAAATACCACTGAAAAAGAAACATTTGAAAGTGTACATTTGGCTGATTTTCCGAAGTGTGATGAGGCCGTAATCGATACCGATCTTGAGGGGAAGATGCAAAAGGCGCAAACGATTTCTTCTTTGGTATTGTCAATTCGGCAAAAAGAAAAAATAAAGGTACGCCAACCTTTACAGAAAATAATGATTCCTGTTTTAGACGAAAAGCAGAAACATGAAATCGAAGCGGTGGCCGATCTGATAAAATCAGAGGTCAATGTAAAAGAGATAGAATTGTTGGATGATGCGTCGGGTATTTTGGTGAAGCGAATAAAACCCAATTTTAAGACTTTAGGACCCAAGTATGGCAAGGATATGAAGTTGGTTGCAGGGGCAATAGCCGAACTCGGGCAAGAAGACATCCAGAAAATCGAACAGGAGGGCGAAATATCTATCCAAATTGAAAATAAAAGTATTATTTTACAGTTACAGGATGTAGAGATAAGCTCTCAAGACATTGAAGGTTGGTTGGTAGCTACATCAGGGGCACTTACAGTTGCATTGGATGTTACGATCAATGATAACCTAAGAAAAGAAGGAATCGCAAGGGAACTAGTCAACCGAATTCAGAATATGAGGAAGGATTCGGGTTTTGAAGTGACCGATAAAATAGATGTTAAGATATTAAAAGACGGATTTGTTGAAAAAGCGGTCGAAAGCAACCTTGATTATATTAAGACCGAGACCTTGACGGCAGCGTTGTACCTTGAAGAAAAATTAGACAGCGGCACAGTAGTTGCCTTTGATGAAGTAAACACAAAATTACTTATTGTTAAGCATTAGAAAATATGGCACAAGACATAAAAATCAAATATTCAGATAAAGATCTAGCGAAGTTCAAAACCCTGATCCAAGAAAAAATAGAAAAAGCCAATAGTCATTTAGAACTACTCAAAAGTTCGTACATGAACGATGGTGATAATGGCACCGATGATACCTCGCCCACTTTTAAGGCTTTTGAAGAGGGGTCACAAACAATGAGCAAAGAGGCGAATACCCAATTGGCCATTCGTCAAGAGAAGTTTATACGTGATTTAAAAAACGCACTATTGCGTATAGAAAACAAAACGTACGGGGTTTGCCGTGTTACCGGAAAACTCATTAATAAAGAGCGGTTAAAACTGGTACCGCATGCTACGCTGAGTATTGAAGCAAAAAACATGCAGAAGTAAAAACAAAACGTCCGCGATCTAGCGGACGTTTTTTTATGCCAAGAATGAAACTTGTAAATATCATCTTGTTCTTCTTCTTTATGTATTTGCATATTGCAAATGCCCAAAAGGTGGTAAATAAAACGATTGTGAACCCTACAATTTCGTTTATTCAAATAGATGCGAACAATTGTTTTGAAATAACCATAGAAACTACCGAGACCAATGAGATGATCATTGAGGCGACTATTGATGGGGAGTATAAAAATGATTTGCTGTTAAGTGTAAAAGAAAAAGGCTCAACAGTTTTGGTGAGTACGGGTTTTCAACCCAACTTTAAAAACCCGAACGATAAGTTAAGTGCGCATAAAGTGATTTCGATCGCTTTAGAGATAAAACTTCCGAAAGATAAAAATGTAAATGTCTATGGATCGAGTTGTAATGTTATGGCAACAGGGGTTTTTGAGCGTTTGAAAGTGAGTTTGAACGATGGCAGCTGCAACCTTTATAATGTTTCTAGGTTTGCTGAGATCAATACCCAAAGTGGTAATATACATGTAAGCAGTGCTACGGCCACTATTGATGGTGCTAGTAAATATGGCGTTATGGAATCAGAAAAAATACCTGTAGGCAATAATCATTTCAAACTAAATACCACTACAGGAAACATTCTCATAAATAGAATCGAATAATATGTCTATTTTTGCCCATCTATATTTTAAGGAATGAATTTAAAGAAATCACTGTTACTGGTTGCCATAATTTTGATTATAGATCAGCTTAGTAAGATTTATATCAAGACCCATTTTGAGCTTCGTCATTCTATTGAGGTTCTTAGTTGGTTCAAGATTTTGTTCATTGAAAACTCAGGAGCGGCATGGGGTGCAAAATTGAGTGATTTTTTACCCGTTTCAGAATCAACGGGCAAATTGATATTAACGGTTTTCAGGTTGTTTGCCGTTGTAGGAATAGGGTACTGGCTGTATGATACCATTAAAAAGAAATCACCCAAAACATTAGTGCTTGCAGTTTCCTTGATTTTTGCGGGTGCTTTGGGCAATATTATCGATTCTGTTTTTTACGGACTCATCTTTGACCATAGCACAGGTCAAGTGGCTACGTTATTTTCAGAAGAGCCTTATGGCAAATTGTTTTATGGTAGGGTGGTTGATATGTTGTATTTTCCTATGGTCGATACTATTTGGCCAGAATGGGTGCCCTTTTTCAGTGGAGGCAATTTTAGTTTTTTCGAACCTGTTTTTAATATTGCCGATACGGCCATTAGTACAGGTGTGGGAATCTTGTTGGTGTTCAACAAAAAAGCTTTTCAAAAAGAAGAAGAGCTGGCAACTGAGATCGACGAAAATCAGGTTTTTGAAAATGAATGATTTTTTTCAGGGGTAACACAATAGTCCAAGGGCATATCGCTTGCGTTCAAATCAGGAATGACTTCTTCGGCATCGAAGATCGACAACCCTACTTTTACTACATTGGGTTTACAGTTGCTTAAAAAACCATCATAGAACCCTTTTCCGTAACCAACTCGGTTTCCCTTTTTGTCATAGGCCAATAGTGGTACGAATACAACATCAATTTTTGAGGCCGAAACCTCAGTGCCTTCAACCGGTTCGGGAATACCCCATTTGTTTGTAAATAACTTTGTGCTATCTGTGAACAAAAAATGCCTTAATGTATTTTTTGAAGCTATTTTCGGTACTACGATGTTTTTATCTTTTCCTTTTAAAATCGATAAAATGAACGACGTATTAATTTCGGTCTTATCTAAGATCGGTAGAAAAACATGGTAATATTCGTATTCCCATATGGGAAGTTCTAGAAGATTATTGGCAATGGTCAAACTATAATTGAGCAGTGACTGCGGGGTAATGTCTTTTCTTAGTTTGGAATATTTTAGCCGTAAGTCTTTTTTCAACATGAAAGCAGTTAAATTTTACGACA
>CAZEUV010000149.1:0-6243 GCA_964515285.1 uncultured Maribacter sp.
TACACCATCTCTATCGGTGATTTTTATTTTGATGTCGGTCATTATACTTCAACAATTTGTTTGGGTTCCCTTCGACCCTTCCTGCTGGCAGGCAAGGTGCGCTCAGGATGACAATTCAATTCACTACTCGATGGCCTTGACAACAGCCTTCGGAGCTTCTTTTTTACTTCCATCGAAGCCATTTATCCCTCCTACGGTAGTGTATTTCAACACATATCTTTTATCAGGGTATATACGTTTATATGCACTTTGGCACATTAGGGTAGCTTCATGAAACCCACAAAGAATCAACTTTAATTTACCGGGATACGTATTTATATCACCAATCGCATATAGCCCTGGTATGTTGGTTTGGTAGTCTAAGGTATTATCTACCTTGATGGCATTTTTCTCTATTTCAAGACCCCAATCGGCAATAGGACCCAATTTTGGTGAAAGTCCGAACAGGGGAATGAAATTATCAATTTCCATCTCTGTAACCTCAGCGCCCTCAATCGTTTTTTTTATTTGAATCGCTTCTAATTTATCCTTCCCTTTTAAACCCATCACCTCGGCCGGGGTAATCAGTTTTATTTTCCCTTGATTTTTTAGTTCTTGTACTTTCTCCACAGAATCCAATGCACCCCTAAACTCGTTTCTTCTATGTACCAAGGTTACTTCAGATGCAACATCTGATAAGAAAATACTCCAATCCAAAGCAGAATCACCACCTCCGGCGATTACTACTTTTTTGTTTCTATAAATCTCAGGTTCTTTGATAAAATAGTTAACGCCCTTATCTTCAAAGTCCGTTATATTATCTAATAAGGGCTTACGGGGTTCGAAACTTCCTAAACCACCAGCGATGGCAACAATTGGCGCATGGTGTTTAGTACCTTTGTTTGTGGTAACGACAAATGAACCATCTTCTAATTTTTCAATGGTATCGGCACGCTCCCCCAAGGTAAAACCGGGCTGAAAGGGTTTTATCTGTTCCATAAGATTATCTACCAATTCTCCAGCAAGTACTTCGGGAAAACCAGGAATATCGTATATGGGTTTTTTGGGGTAAATCTCTGAACATTGTCCGCCTGCTTGAGGCAAAGCATCTATCAAATGGCATTTTAGTTTTAGCAAACCGGCTTCAAAAACTGTAAAAAGACCCGTAGGTCCAGCACCGATTATCAAAATATCTGTTTCAATCATTGAGAGTTCAAATTTTATAAAGCAGCAAAGCTACTACCACCGCAAATATCATTTTATGATAATTGTCAGTTAAATCGATTAAATATTGACTACTTCCTCTATCTGGGGCGCATACTTTTTAATCGTCATTTCCACTCCGTTTTTCAAGGTCATTTGGTTCACCGTACAACCCACGCAAGCACCTTCTAATCTTACTTTTACGGAAGTTTTATTGTCGATGGATATCAGCGATATATCGCCCCCATCGCTTTGCAAAAAAGGTCTGATTTCGTCCAACGCTTTCTCAACGTTCAATCTTAGTTCTTCAGATGTCATACTCAGTTCTTTTTAACGCTTGAACAACCTGCCATTGTTGTTATTTTGATCGCCTCGGTAGGGGGTAGGCTTTTATTTCTATTGACTACCTCTTGCACCACACTCTTGGCAAGATCTTCAAAAGCAGCTTCTATTTTGGTCGCTGTTTGCAAGGCAGCTGGGCGACCCACATCACCAGCTTCGCGAATACTCTGTACTAAAGGAATCTCCCCTAAAAAAGGAACCCCTAGATCTTCAGCGAGGTTTCTTGCCCCCTGCTTACCAAAGATATAATATTTATTATCAGGTAGTTCTGCCGGTGTAAAATACGCCATATTCTCAACAATACCCAAAACAGGTACATTGATCGAATCTTGTTGAAACATTGCCACTCCCTTTTTAGCATCTGCAAGGGCGACTTCTTGGGGCGTACTTACAATTACCGCACCCGTTATGGGCATGGCCTGCATAATGCTCAAATGAATATCACCTGTTCCTGGAGGTAGATCCAATAGCATAAAATCAATCTCGCCCCAATGGGCGTCAAAAATCATTTGGTTCAATGCCTTAGAGGCCATAGGCCCTCGCCAGATCACGGCCTGGTTAGGTTGGGTAAAAAACCCGATCGAAAGCAATTTAACTCCATAACTTTCAACGGGTTTCATTTTTGATCTGCCATCAACTTTTACCGACAAGGGTCTTTCATGGGCAACATCGAACATTATGGGCATTGATGGCCCGTAAATATCAGCATCGAGCAAACCAACTTTAAAACCCATTTTTGCCAAGGTAACTGCGAGGTTGGCAGCTACTGTAGACTTGCCCACCCCTCCTTTACCTGAAGCAACGGCAATAATGTTCTGAATACCGGGAATGGGTTTTCCCTTGATTTCATTGGTTTTAAGCTTCGCAACAGACGCATCGACCTTGATATTGATTTTGATCATCGCCTTTTCATAAACCTCTCTATGAATGATTTTTAAAATCTCTACCTCGGTTTTTTTCCGTGCCTGAAGGCTTGGGTTGTTTATGGTAATATCAACTATCACTTCATCACCGAAAATTTGAACGTTTTTTACCGCCCCACTTTCTACCATATTTTGGCCTTCGCCGGGTACGGTAATATTTTCCAATGCCCTTAAAACAGCCTTTTTATCAATCTTCATTATATATATTCGTTCTAAACAACAAAGATACTGTATAAGGCGGAAAAGCTAAAGATTTTGGATTGAAAAGTACAATGAAACGATAGGGTGCGCTTATTTAGTGATTTATCCAGATTTTTGAACAATAGGATAAATCACCTAATGAACTCGTCTTGAGTTATTCTTTTACCTGCGAATTTCGCACCTGCCGGCAGGCGGGCTCGGTTCCAAACAACAACTCAAGACGAGTTCAATCTGAAAAATTTCAAAATCACGGTCTATTGCGTACCAAAATCACACCCTTCGTCCATCCAGCAAATTGATGATTCTTGAGCCATAGGAAGCATTTTTTTCTGAATGTGTTACCTGAATGATGGTGACCCCTTCTTCTTGGTTCAATTGCTTAAAGATTTCCATGATTTCCTCTCCCTGTTTTGAATTGAGATTACCAGTGGGTTCATCTGCAAGTATCAGTTTAGGGCTAGTAATCAATGCCCGTGCGACACCTACTAATTGCTGTTGCCCTCCACTGAGCTGGGCAGGAAAAAGCTTTTGCTTGCCCACAATATTAAAACGATCCAACATATCTGCTACCATGGCCTTGCGCTCTGAAGAACTGTGTTTTTTGTACAACAAAGGCATTTCCAAGTTTTCATAAACGGTAAGTTCGTCCAATAAATGATAGGCTTGAAAGACAAAACCGATATATTGTTTATACAGATTGGCACGGTGCTTTTCTTTAAGTGAATGTACGGGTTCATCCAAAAAATTGTATTCCCCCTCATCAAAATCATCGAGCATTCCGATGACATTGAGCAAGGTGGATTTTCCCGAGCCTGAAGGCCCCATGACCGAAATGAACTCGCCTTCTTCCACTTCTAGGTTAATATCTTTCAAAAGGAAGATGCGTTGACCTCCTGAATTGACCCATTTAAAAATGTTGTTTAGTTGTAATAGCATAATGTTCTTTTTTTATGTTCCCACGAGCGCAGTCGAGTGATTGTTAATTATGAATAGCCAGAGTTCTCGACTGCGCTCGAACTGACATTTGATTTTCGTCCTCCCCCTAGCCCCCTCCGAGGGAGGGGGGACGGATTCTTGATTGATTTAATTCTTATTTTTTTTAACCTTACTTTAAAATTCCCACCCCGACCCTCCTCTGAGGGGAGGGAGCAAAAGTCCTCCCCCTTTGGGGGAGTTAGAGGGGGACTTATTCATTCCTCAACGCATTGATAGGATTCATGCTCGCTGCCCTAAAACTCTTCCACCCAATGGTAATAAAAGCAATCAGAATGGTAATAAGGCCTGCTAAGGCAAATATCCACCATTGCATTTGTATGTGGTATGCAAAACCTTGGAGCCATTTATCCATTAAATAGAACCCTAACGGAAATGCGACCAAAAATGAAATAAATACCAATTTTAAAAAATCTCTGGAAAGCATGGCCACAATCTGTGGTACGGTCGACCCCAATACCTTTCGGATGCCTATCTCCTTAAATCGCTGTTCTGCCGTAAAGGTTACCAGTCCGAACAGACCCAAACAGGCTACAAAGATAGTAAGCAGGGCAAAAACATTCAACACGATTCCCATTCTCTTTTCTGCTAAGTAAGTCATATTGTACGCATCATCGAGTAGTGTATAACTAAATGGTTCCTCTACATTAAAACCGACCCACATGGCAGTGATGCTTTTAATGAGCCCGGCCATATCGTCTCCCTTTGCTCTAACTATTAATCCCCCATATGGGTTATTGAGCATAATCAAAGGGTCGATTTCTTGGCGCAACGTGCGAAAATGAAAGTCTTTTACAACACCTATTACCTTAAGTTGTTGTTCAACGTCTTCAATATGTATCGTAATGGTTCTATCAATTGGGTTATCACCAAAACCCAATTTTTGCACGGTAGTCTCGTTGATGATAACACTTAACGAATCTGCCCCAAAATCTTTTGAAAAATTTCTTCCTTTTAGGATTTCCATACCCATTGTGGGTATGTATTGATCGTCAATATTGTAAATGTTCGTTCTTCGGTCAAATTTTCCATCTATATAGATTCCAGTCATATTAGTATCCGATCTGCCTGTAGGGACAAAAGAGGCGGTGGTAACATTGGCCACCCTTGAATCATTACTTATCTGATTTTTAAATGCGGTTTTATTATCCCCCAAAAAATAGGCCTCTCGTAATACCAATAATTGCTCTTTGTCGTATCCTATATCTTTATTTTGGATAAATGCCATTTGCTGCCCCACAACAAGGGTAGCCAAGATAAGCCCTGCGGAAACAACAAATTGAAACACTACCAATCCGCTTCTGATTCCCTTACTATTTCCATTGCCCGAAAATTTACTTTTCAACGCCAAAATGGGCTTAAACGATGAAATATAGAAAGCCGGATATCCTCCTGCCAATAACCCAATGAAAACTACCAAACATAAAATGGCCAACAAGATTTTTGGGCTTAGCAAATAGGCAATCTGCAATTCTTTGCCTGACAGTTCATTGAACAAAGGAAGCATAAGAACAACTAGGAGCAGGGCCAATAGCATTGCCACTACGGTAGCCATAAACGATTCGGTTAAAAACTGATTGACCAATTGCTTCTTTTTCGATCCCAAAACTTTTCGAATGCCTACTTCTTTCGCTCTTTTTGTCGCCGATGCCGTAGAAAGGTTCATAAAGTTGATACAAGCGATCAATAGCATAAACAGCGCAATGGCCCCAAAAATATAAACAGTTTTTAAATCACCCCCCTGCTCAAGAGTACTCGCATTTGAAAAATCGGATCTCAAATGAATATCGGTCAAAGGTTGGAGAAACAGCCCCAATTGACCATCTTTAGTAAATTCGGCAAAAGACATTCCTACTTCTGCCTTCATTTGGGGACCCATATATTTTTCGACAATTGTGGGTAGTTTGGTTTCCAGACCCTTAAAATCAGTTCCCTTTTTCAGCACTAGATAACTATAGTAGCCAGAATCCATCCATGAAGTGTTATTTGCATTTTTATACCCCACCATAGAGGCCAACATATCAAAATGAAAATGTGCATTGTTAGGTATTTCAGCAATGATCGCGGTAACGGTAAATTGCAGGTCGTCAATATTCAACACCTTACCAATAGGGTCTTCACCACCAAAATATTTGAAGGCCTCTTTTTCTGTAAGTACAATGGTATGGGGTTCTTTTAAGGGTGCCGTTTTGTCGCCCTTAAGAATAGGCAAAGTAAAAACCTTAAAAAAATTGGAATCTACATACGCAAACTTTCCATCTCTATAGGAGTTTTTATTATAGGAGATTTTAACACCTCCTAATCTTTTAAGACGAGTGGCCTCAATAATTTCTGGGAACTCTCTTTTTAAAGTATGCGCAACAGGCGGCATGGTCACGGCCTCTTTAATCTCTTCCCCGTTTATTCTTGCCTTGAAGACCACCCTAACGATCTGATCTGCCTTTTCATTGAATTTGTCATAACTCAATTCGTCAATAACAAATAGCGCAATGATAAGACATGAAGCAATGCCTAAAGCAAGACCAGCGATATTAATGGAGAATATCCCCTTGTTTTTTACAATGTTTCGCCAGGCGATTTTTATATGGTTTTTTAGCATGAT
>CAZEUV010000150.1:0-2487 GCA_964515285.1 uncultured Maribacter sp.
TAGTCAGTAGTCAGTAGTCAGTAGTCAGTAGTCAGTAGTCAGTAGTCAGTAGTCAAAATAAAAAAAGCTTTTGAGATTTTTTAGAAAACATATTTATCGTATTCTCATACTTGCCGTGTTGGTTACCTTTACTGGTTGCGGAATCTACAATTTAACCGGTGGCGATGTTGGTACCGCCAAAACATTTCAGGTCAACTATTTTCAGAACTACGCGACACAAAGTCCGGGTTCTACATTTGAACCTGGTATGGATCGTGATTTTACCTTGGCCCTTCAAGATCGCATCTTGAACCAAACCAGTTTAGATTTGACCAATTCGAGCGGAGATTTAGTATATGAAGGTGAAATTGTAGAATACCGCATATCGCCAATGAGCGCAACAGCGCAACAGACTGCTGCACAAAATAGGCTTTCAATAGGAATCAATGTTCGTTTTACGAATTCTACTAAAGAAGATGTCGATTTTGAACAACGCTTTTCCTTCTTTTTCGACTACCCGGCCAACACGCAGTTATCGTCAATAAAAAGTGAGGCCCATGAAGTGATTTTCGAACGAATTACCCAAGATATTTTCAATGCTTCGCTTGCTGATTGGTAATTTGAAATTACACAATTTAATTATGGGTATACGAAAGTTATACCGAATATTAAATAACCTTTGATTGTTGTTTTATCTTAATTAATGAACGTACAAGATTTTACATACCTCTTACAAAACCCCAATAAGGTGGTCACGGTCGACCAGACCAAGCAATTGGAAGATATCTTAGCTGAATACCCATATTTTCAAGCTGCAAGAGCTGTTCATTTAAAAGGGTTGAAGAATTTGAACAGTTTTAAGTATAATGACGCCCTCAAGGTTACCGCCGCCTATACCACAGACAGAAATATTCTCTTTGACTTCATCACTTCAAAAGAGTTTTTACAAAATACTATTGCCGACACCATTTCGGACAAAAACACATCGCATGTTGAGGCCGAAACCAGTTCAGCAGAAATACGCCCCCTTGAGAAAAATGATATCCCCCTCATTGAAAAATCAGGCGACACACCTTTACCACAGACCATTTCAGATGCAGAAAACATCTTAGACCCCGAGCTTTTCAAATCAAAAGAAGGTATTGAAGAAAAGAAAATACTTGAACTGGGCCAACCCCTCGCCTTTACAAAAGAAGAAAAATACTCATTTGGCGAATGGTTGCAACTAACGTCACATAAAACCATTGAAAGAAAAACCGATGAGGCACCGAGCAAGAGCCTAAAAGAACTCGAAGCGATTGATTTTCCGTTGGAAGAGGCTATCTTGAAAAAGAAAAAATTCGAATTGATCGATACCTTTATCGCAAATAACCCAAAAATAGTACCGAAAGAAAATCCGACCAAGGTAAAAACCAAAAAGGCTACGAAATTCGACAATAAAGAGTTGATGACAGAGACCTTGGCAAAGGTATATTTAGAACAAAAAAAGTACAAGAACGCCATACAGGCCTACAAGATCTTAAGTTTGAAATATCCAGAAAAAAGTGGTTTCTTTGCAGACCGAATAAAAGCGGTAAAAAAAATACAAAAAGAAAATACCTAAGCAGAAATGAGCACATTTTCAATATTTTTGATTCTAATCCTTATCATTTGTTTTCTATTGATGTTGGTTATCATGGTGCAAAACCCAAAAGGCGGTGGCCTGTCTTCCTCTTTTGGCGGCGGCGGTAGCCAAGTGGTCGGTGGCGTAAAGAAAACAGGAGATTTCTTAGACAAAAGCACATGGATATTGGCGACCATGCTGATTGTCTTGATATTGGCATCGAATGTTGCCATAAAAGGAAATTTCGGCGATACCGATTCAAAACTTTTAAACGGAGATGAAATAGAAACTACGGTACCCGATGATATTCCGGTCGTATTACCTGATGATGTTTCTGAGCCCGTTACAGACGATGCGGCTCCAAATGACAGCATCTAGGTCAAGATATAGAACAATCAAAATGCCAGCCCAAATGACAAGCTGGCATTTTTTTTTACAAAATGGCAGATTCTAAATAATGGCATAGTTTCTGTCCAATACCATTTTGATTATAAAATACAGTCGAACATACATTAATTTAAAAACTGAATACTATGGCTAAAGTTAGCATTAAACCATTGGCGGATAGGGTTCTTGTTCTGCCTATGGCCGCTGAGACAAAAACCGCATCTGGCATTTATATTCCAGACACTGCAAAAGAAAAACCCCAAAAAGGAAAAGTCGTGGCCGTTGGCCCAGGCACAAAAGACGATCAGGTTACCGTAAAGATCGGCAACACCGTTCTGTACGGAAAATTTTCGGGCACTGAACTAAAATTGGATGGCATCGACTATTTGATGATGCGTGAAAGTGATATTTTAGGAACCATATAGTTTCATTCTTGCAAATACGGGACGGGAGTCTCAAGAACAAAACAATCTAAAATAATTAAAAAGTTTCCCGTCTTCACGGGAAGGACAATAAAA
>CAZEUV010000150.1:2587-6220 GCA_964515285.1 uncultured Maribacter sp.
GCTTCAAAAACCAACGATCAAGCAGGAGATGGTACGACGACCGCTACCGTTTTGGCGCAAGCAATTGTAAAGGAAGGATTGAAGAACGTAGCCGCAGGCGCAAACCCAATGGATCTGAAAAGAGGAATCGACAAAGCAGTTAGGGCTATAGTCGAAAACTTGGGAAAACAATCTAAAAAAGTTGGTGACTCATCTGAAAAAATAAAACAGGTAGCTTCAATTTCCTCTAACAACGATACCGCTATAGGCGACCTAATAGCCAAAGCTTTTGGCAAGGTCGGCAAAGAAGGCGTAATCACTGTAGAGGAAGCCAAAGGAACCGAGACCTATGTAGACGTTGTAGAAGGTATGCAATTTGACAGAGGGTACCTATCTCCTTATTTCGTTACCGATTCAGAAAAGATGGTTACCGATCTTGAAAATCCGTACATCTTATTATTCGATAAGAAAATCTCGTCAATGAAAGATCTGCTTCCCGTATTGGAGCCCGTAGCACAATCAGGAAAACCTCTTTTGATTATCGCAGAGGATGTTGATGGTGAAGCTTTGGCCACCTTGGTAGTGAACAAATTGAGAGGCTCTTTAAAAATAGCCGCAGTAAAAGCACCCGGCTTTGGTGATCGAAGAAAAGCGATGTTAGAAGATATCGCCATCTTGACCAAGGGAACCGTAATCTCAGAAGAAAGAGGTTTCTCTTTAGACAACACCACCATTGATATGTTGGGTACTTGTGAAAAAGTGACGATCGACAAAGACAATACCACCATAGTAAATGGCGGTGGCACTGCAAAGAACATCAAGGGCAGGGTAAACCAGATTAAGTCTCAAATTGAGACCACAACCTCTGATTATGACAAAGAAAAACTGCAAGAGCGTTTAGCCAAATTGGCAGGCGGTGTTGCCGTACTATATGTTGGTGCTGCTTCAGAAGTAGAGATGAAAGAAAAGAAAGACAGGGTAGATGACGCGCTTCATGCGACAAGAGCCGCTGTTGAAGAAGGTATTGTAGCTGGTGGTGGAGTTGCTTTTATTCGTGCCAAATCAGTACTTTCAAAAGTAAGTGTTGAGAACGCTGATGAAGAAACCGGATTGCAAATTGTTGCAAAAGCCATCGAATCGCCCATAAGAACGATTGTTGAAAATGCAGGTGGTGAAGGTTCTGTAGTAGTTGCCAAAATAATGGGCGGCAAAGCGGACTATGGCTACGACGCGAAATCTGAAAAGTATGTCGAAATGTTCAAAGCGGGTATTATCGATCCAACAAAAGTTACAAGGGTCGCATTGGAAAATGCAGCCTCGGTTGCCGGTATGATCTTAACTACCGAATGCTCTTTGACCGACATCAAAGAAGATGCACCTGCCGGCCCACCAATGGGTGGTGGCGGAGGAATGCCAGGTATGATGTAATAGCTACCACAAAGTATATTGCTATGCATGAAGCCCGTTTCTGAAATATTTCAGAAACGGGCTTCTCTCTTTCATAGGTAAAACCATTCTAACAATAAATTACACCTAATGAACTGGGTTAAATTTTTTTTAAATCAGTTCAATTACTATAGATCTCAGTTTCATAAAAAGCGGGTATCGAAAACCAAAAGGCCATAAAGGCCGAAGCGGGTTTTAAACGCTGCCCAACACGGGGGCCTGAGATTGCTTCGCCAAATATATTCCAGTCACTGCCATCACTATCTCTTAAGATTACCTCGGACCCATCGTTCACATAGTCAAATTCCAAAGCATTGCTCTGCGCATCCAATTCAAAAGAGACCATAAAATCTTGGTTGCCCACCAATAAATAATCCTTTCCCTTAAAAGAATCCTTGATTATACCTGTCGATGTAAAAGCATTGAACTGGTACACCTTTGATTGCCCATCGTCTACAATGGCAAGCACCCGTTCTTTTAAAGGCAGCCTGTTATCTTTTTCAACCGGAAACAAAAAGCGGCTGTTGTTCGTGTTATAATCGCCATAGGGCGATATACCATAGGTTCTGGAAAAGCCAGTACTTATACCTACGACCTTGGTATTGGGGTACATGGCCTTCCACGTTTTCCAATTGGTCTCTACCAACATGATCAAATCTGCCTTTTTTCCCAATAGGTTACCATTGACCGATTCGTTTAAAATCTGCGACCAGTTACTATCTGTTTCCCTGTCATAGGGTATCAAATTCGTATTGTACAACAATCCTGAAACCCCATATGTGGTTTCTTTCCCATCAATAACCCTATTCCATCCTATGCCAGTACCTGTAAGCGGACAATAGGTAACGGCCAAAGAGACATCACCTATATTGTCATTGATGATTTCATGCCAATCTAATATAATATGCGGATATGCCCTTATATCGTCTCCGTTCTTAAACCCAAGAACCAGGTCTGTATCAAGAAGAGTAGTGGCATTTTGTACTTCGATAAAAGTAGGATTGACCAATGCGGGAATACCGTCTTTACCAGGGCCGCCGTCTAAAACCTCTGATTTGGGAATGCTCCATTCAACATTGGTAGGGTTACTGGGGTCTTGACCCCCTTGGGGGGGCTGAGAACCCGGATCTTGTGTACTTGATGAGCTGCACGATAGAAATAGCAGCATGCAAAACGATAAAAATAGTGTCTTTTTCATAGTTGTTTAATTTATTATGTTCACCTCATTTTTTTTGAATTTAAAAGATATTCCTGCTGTAAAACGCCATGTTGGCGTAAGTTGTGTACCCTCTACATTACTGTAAATGGGCAGTTCTATACGTGTACTCAACGCAATAGTCGGAGTGATCTGCGCAGCTAGTTGCGGGCGTATAAAAACCCACTCGCCACCCGTATTAGGAATATCGGAATCATCGATCTTATCACTAAAAGATTTACGGTACTTGAAGACCACACCCGGATTGAATATCGTATTGAACAAAAGAAACTGATCGGTATAGCCAGCATTGGCCTGAACCACATCACCGAATTCATAAATGGCCAAATCGTTCAAATACGAATTGTTCTTGCCCGTCAATCGATACGTAAAACTTCCTGAGAGTATGGCCGATGGCCTAAAGTTCAATCCTTTTGAAACAGACAGCCATCCCAACATATCCCATGCGCCACTACCGGGCTGTAGGTCGGCCGTTAACTGAAGTCCGTCTTCAGTGGTCAGATCCGATTCTCCCAGGGGAGCCTTTGTTCCTATTCCCAAATTCAGTACAGTACCTTGCCCAAGAACATTCGGCATTGCATATTTGGCCAAGAAAACGGCATCACCGATTCCTGAGGTTTCGGTAAGGTTTTCATTGCCGAATTGAGAAATGGTACGGGTTTGGTTTACCCATGTGAACAGGGCCTCAAAAGAAATTCGATCGGTAAATGCATATCCTGTACTCACTAAGACAGAGTTCGTGATCCGAAGTCTAGAATCATCATCTAATTTATCAGAACCTGCATTTAAGGTGTTCAGATTATTATAATCATAATTCAACCCTACTATGAACGAACCCTTCCCCTCATTGGGCAACCCTAGATTATTTGACAAGGGTACGCCACCAGAACAACAGGTTTGGGAAATAAGGTGTTGTCCCAATAATAAAATCGATATAAAAAAGATGGTCCGCACTAAATTTTCCGTTATTTACATGGATTTAGTGTGGAGAA
>CAZEUV010000151.1:0-6192 GCA_964515285.1 uncultured Maribacter sp.
CTTTGTTTCCTTCTTGTAGATCAAATTCAACTGTGTCGCCTTCACGAATTTCGTCTACCAATCCAGAGATGTGTACAAAGTGATCCTTTTCAACTCCCTCTTCAGTGATAAAACCAAAGCCTTTAGCGTCATTGAAGAATTTTACTGTTCCTTTACTCATTGTAATGTAATTAAATTATTATACTATTTTGAATTGCAAAGATGATGCCATTAATTTGATATATAGCTAATTAATTCATTAATTTTAAATTATAAATGATTAGCTGCCAGAATGGGACACTTAAGGCTATTTAAGCAATGTAACTAAATCTCTTCAAAATGGTTATTATACCAATTTACCTTATTTTTTGTTCATCTTTACCTTTTTCGTTTCTGGGCAGTATATTTGTAGTATCAAAGCAACTTCCTATCCAATGCGATATTTTATAATTAAATTGATATAACAGTGCAATTTCATTACATAATAAAGGTATGCCATTTAAAAAACTACATTCCCATTTGCTTGAAGCTTTAGAACGTTTTTCTATAAACACCCCTAACTCTTTTCAAAAAAGTAGTATTCCTGTTATAAAAAGTGGCGCTAATGTATTCTGTACCGCAGCTAAAGACAGCGGAAAAACTACGACCCTAATACTTACAACCTTGCATAAACTAAATTGTGAGGCCGTGGGAAACGCGCCAAGAGCTGTAGTAATCGTCGAAAACAAAAGTAACGTCTTAGCGTTGTACGATACTTTTTTAAAATACACCAAATACTGTTCACTACGAGTCTATGCCAGCTATGAGGAATTACATATAGATGTTCAAAAATCAGAAATTTATTTGGGAATCGACATTCTTATTACCACCCCAAAAACCTTTTTCAAACTGTTATTAAGCAATGGGGCAAGCATTTCAGAATTAAAAATATGCACTATAGACGATGCTGATTTTTTAAAACATCAAAGTGCTTATGCTGCCTTGACGACAACGGCACAAAGCATAAAAAAATGTCAATTCGTAGTGTTTTCTGAAGAATTTCATCCTTGGTTAAAACGCTTGGAAAACCACTTTATGGGGCATGCAAAATTGGTTCAAAAGTAAAACCGTTTTATCAAGCAAAGAATAGTATACTTGATTCTTTGCCTACCATGAAATTGGATGGTAGTCTTTTAAGAATTTTCCACACCAATGCTTACCCGTGTTGATACCATCGAATAAAGGGTCCATCACCCTAGCGGCACCATCTACAATGTCTAAAGGCGGTTGAAAATCATGGACTTCTTTTTTGATTTTGGCCAGTTCGGCCGGATCCTCATCGGTAACCCAACCGGTATCGACCGCATTCATATAGATCCCATATTTGGCCAGATCGCCAGCAGCGGTATGTGTAAGCATATTTAAGGCCGCCTTCGCCATATTGGTATGCGGATGCCGAGATTCTTTAAAAAAACGATGAAACTTACCTTCCATAGCAGAAACATTTATTATGTGTTTTTGTCCAGTATTTTCTCTTTTCATTATTTCAGAAAGCCGATTGCATAAGACAAAAGGAGCGACAGAATTAACCAATTGTACTTCTACCATTTCGGTGGTTTCGATTGCTCCTAATTTTAAACGCCAGCTATTCGTTTTTCGCAAATCTACTTGTTGTAAATCTGCATCTAACTCCCCTTCAGGAAAAACTTCGGCTGCAACCAAACTAGCATCGAAACTATACGGAATTTGAGATAATTTGGCAGAAGCCCTTAAACCAATACCTGGTTCAGGGCCGTGCCAAGATATTGGTAAGTTTTTATTCAATGATTTGGCTACTAGGCCATTCAGCTCTTCAAGGCAGCTCTTATGATCTGATAACACCTCTTTTGCCGATTTTGGCAAGGTCTCAAAAGTGCGTTCTTCATTGCCCATTAAATGGGAATAAAAGCCTGAGGGTCGGCGTACTGTTTGTGCTGCATTATTAATAAGAATATCTAGTTTTTCATAGTTCTGTTCTATATAATTGCAGAAAATTTCTACGCTGGGAATATGTCTTAAATCGAGGCCGTGAATTTTTAAGCGATGCCCCCATTCTATAAAATCAGTCTCTTTTGAAAAACGCAGAGCAGAATCTACTGGAAATCTTGTCGTAGCTATAACGGTTGCGCCACCACGCAATAACATCAGGGAAATATGATACCCAATTTTCAAACGAGAACCTGTTATAAGAGCTACTTGCCCTTTAATATTAGCGGTTTGAAAGCGCTTTAGGTAGTTTAGGTCGCCGCAATCAGTGCACATGGTGTCGTAAAAATGATGTAGCTTGGTGAATTTAACCTTGCACACATAGCAATCTCTTGCAGATTCTAATTCTAATTGTTCTTTGTGTACCAAATCGGAAGCACCCAACAATTTAGGAGCACTAAATACAGTAGCTTCACGAGCATATCTAATGCCTGTCTGATTTCGGGCACTTTTGTCTTTTGCTGCTTTTTTGCGTTTTGCGGCTTTTTTTGCATCTTTTTTTCTTCGAGAAAACTCCTCTCTACTTGGCCTAGATAATTGGCCTGAAGCCTTTATTAATGCGGTTCTTCGTTCTTTAGGAATTTCAAATATCTGATTCGTATCAGTAACCAGTCGTTCTAAAACAGTAATACACTTTTCTATTTCTTCTAAAGTCAATTCGGAGGAATCATCCGTGTCTTTTTTGTTCATTCAAACTATTTTAACCCAAATAAATACTTTTCTGTATTCAACGATACACTTCTTGTTTCTGCTCTGATCTAAGTAAATCAAATAATTGAGATTCTTACTTTTTTCTTTTTTAATCGGGTATTGCTTAATTTTTCTGCCAATTGATTTGCAATGGTTAGAGGAACAGCAACAAAGGCACAATCTTGCTTTAGCTCAATAGCCCCTAATTGGTCTTTATTAATAGCACCTTGTTTAAAAAATAAACCTGCAATATCACCTTTTGAAATCTTATCTTTTCGTCCGCCAGAAATAAATAAAGTTACCCAAAATTGGGGCTTAAAGGGTGCTTTTTTAGAGATATTTACACCTTTAACATTTTTAATGAATTCGGGTAGTAGTTCGTTTTCCCATTTTAATATATAAGCCGTTCCTTTTGCATTTACTCTTGCTGTTCTGCCATTTCTATGAATAAATTCTTCTTCATGCCGAGGCAATTCATAATGAACGATGTATTTCATTTCTGGAATATCTATGCCTCTAGCAGCCAAATCTGTGGCAATTAATACTTGACAGGTTCCGTTCCTAAATTTAATTAAGGCTCGTTCTCTATCTTTTTGTTCAATACCACCAGAAAAGCAGGCATGACTAATTTTATTCTGCTCTAAAAAAGCACTTACTTGGTCTATACTGTCTCTTAAATTGCAGAAAATAATTCCTGGTTCATTGCCAATATGTTGTAGCAAGTTCAACAAGGTTTTTAATTTATTCTTACTTGGGGAAACTACTGTTTTAACCGCCAATTTTGATGTTGTTTTTTCTTTTGAATAATCTAGTATATACGGCTTGTCTAATCGCACAAAACCTGGTACAGCAACACCCTGAGTAGCAGATGTTAGAATGCGTTTATTTATACTAGGCAATCGACTTATAATACCTTTCATTTCATCTTCAAAACCATCTTCTAATGACTTATCGAACTCATCTAAAATAAGTGTTTTAATACTTGCCTTAGAAAAACGATCATTCTTAAAATGATCTAATATTCTACCTGGTGTTCCTATTAAAATGGCAGGAACATGTTTAATTTCAATTTTATCTTTAGACATTGGTCTGCCGCCATATACTGCATTCACCTTGAAACCTGAACCCATAGCACGAACTACGTGTTCGATTTGTATGGCCAGCTCACGAGATGGAACTAGAATCAAGGCCTGCACATGGGCGCATTCTGCATCTAATGTTTTAATAACAGGCAATAGAAAAGCCAAGGTTTTGCCTGTACCCGTTGGTGAAATAAGAACGGTATTGATCGTTTTTTCAATAACAGCTATGGCTTCTTCCTGCATTGGATTCAATGCGTATATTTTTAACTTCTCTAAAATATCGTGTTGATTTCGAATACTATTGGCCATGGCTATAACTTCTTTTGAGAAGCCTCGTTTTTTAAATTAGTGGTAGTGTTATTTGTCAAATAATCGGCAAGTATTTTCTCTATCAATTCTTCTTTGGTCAAATGATGAAATATAGTTTTTACCTTCTTTTTGAAATCTTCCGACACCTCACGATTTGGTTTGGTCTTAAATATTTTTTTCGCCCATAATAAACCGTTATTTTCTTCTATACTTTGTGCGTCAGCTTTTTTAGATTCATTAAAAACAATGCCTAATTCTTGTCCGAAATCAGCAATATCTACAATTTCTTCTTTTTGTATAATGGTCAATGAAAGTCCCTTTGCTCCTGCTCTAGCCGTACGACCACTTCTATGAACATAGGCTGCATAGGTATCTGGTAAATGATAATTTACAACATAGGATACTTCTTTAACATCAATGCCACGAGCCGCAAGGTCGGTAGCAACAAGAATATCAATAAAACCTTCTCTAAATTGCCCCATGATTCTGTTGCGAATGCCTTGAGTTAAACTCCCGTGAATGGCACCAGATGAGAACTTGTTAATGGCCAATTTCTTCGCTAATTTATTAACGGCCGCCTTGGTTTTACAGAAAATAATACCTCGTTCTCCTTCTTTAGCACTTAGAAAGTGAAGCAACACTTCTAGCTTTTCTATGGGTTCGACTACCACGTATTTATGATCGATACCTTGATGCCCGACCGTTGCCATATCTACTTCTACATGTATCACATGCTTTGACATGTAGTTTTGAACCAGTTGTTTTATGGTTCCGGGCATGGTAGCCGTAAATAATAATGTTCTTCGTGATTTTGGAATTTCCTTAACAATTGGATCTAAATCTTTTTTTAATACGCTTACCATCTCATCAGCTTCATCTAAAACTAAATACTTCAAGTTTTTAATGATAACGGCCTTACGCTGTACTAAATCGATTAATCGCCCAGGAGTCGCCACTACAATATGTGTCGCTTTTTTTAAGCGTTCTATTTGGGGTTTAATGGGAATGCCTCCACAAACGGAAGCAATAGAAATAGAAGGACTATGAGCTGCATAAGACATCAAGTTCGTATAAATTTGCTGTCCTAATTCTCGCGTAGGAGCTAATATTACCGCTTGTATATCTGAATTTTTCAGGTCAATCAATTGTAGTAAAGGCAGGCCAAAAGCTGCGGTTTTACCTGTTCCCGTTTTTGCCAAGGCAACGACATCCTCTTTTTGATTCAATAGTATCGGAATAGTTTTTTTTTGAATATCCGTAGGCACAGAAATATCTAAATCGACTAAACTTTGCAGTAGTTGTTCGTTAATTCCTAAATCAGAAAACTGTTTTGACATACAATATTTTTTAACAAAAATAGCAACACGCAGCCCGAGAATCATGTAAATTGGTAGGCAAATTCTTTTTGAAAGGGCAATAAAAAAGAAACCCTTGAATAGTAATCATGCGCCAACCCGCTTCTTAAGCCTCTTGAAGGGTACGTTTTGATTTTCTGTAGATGTAATTAGGGTAAATTGTGCGTTTAGCGAAACGATTCAATTTATTTGCATTAACCATTTTTAAATATATGGATTTCGTGACTCTAAAATACTCGTAGGTCGTACCATCTAAAAAGGTGATTTCTAAAACCAAACCTTTGTGAACGTAATCTGATATTCCAGAATTTGTAATGGTTTCGGTATAGGCTTTCAAATTAGCCGCTATGGTTTCAGGAGCTATACTCACCAAAAAATGATACCCGGCAATGATACTTCGGCTATTTATCTCGGCCTCTTCATGTTTGGCATCACCTTCTTGAAACTTATCAGGATGCCATTCTTTTATCAAATTACGGTATTGTGTTTTCAGTATTTTGAGATCGATCTCTTTTTCTATACCAAATAGCTTCTTATATTTACTTATACGCTTCATAGATCCGTTTTTTACAAGCGGCAAAATTAATTCTTTATTCTGAACCACTCGACGTAAATACAACGTTTTTTATTGTATTCGAAATTGACTTAAGCAAGGTTCTGGTATTATTTTCAGAAAACATTGACAGTTATATCATTTTAAAATTGGTCACACAAACTTCCCACACACATTACGCTTCACTCCTATCGTCGGTCAGTTAATAAGCCCGCCCGAA
>CAZEUV010000152.1:0-1100 GCA_964515285.1 uncultured Maribacter sp.
GCGGGCACCATAAAGGCGAAGATCAGTACGCAATATTGTGCGACCTGTGTATAGGTGATTCCTTTCATCCCTCCCAATACGGCATAGAACAAAACGATGACCATACCAATGATAACACCTGTATTGATATCGACTTCCAAAAATCTCGAGAAGACTACGCCGACACCTCTCATTTGACCGGCCACATAGGTAAAGGAAACGATCAATGCACAGAAAACAGCAACGATACGTGCCGTATTGGAGTAGTATCGATCACCGATGAAATCAGGTACGGTAAACTTCCCGAATTTTCGTAAATAGGGAGCAAGGAGGAGCGCTAAAAGCACATAACCACCTGTCCATCCCATTAAATATACTGAACCGTCGTAGCCCGAAAAAGAAATAATGCCGGCCATTGAGATAAAAGATGCGGCCGACATCCAATCAGCAGCTGTTGCCATTCCGTTGGCCAAAGGGGAAACCCCACCACCAGCTACATAAAAATCTTTTGTAGAACTTGCCCTTGACCATATAGCGATGCCTATGTAGAGGGCAAATGTGATACCTACTAAAATATACGTCCATGTTTGAACACTCATAATCTTAAAATTATTGGTTGGCAGTAGTTAAAAACCAGTATTATTTCTTGTTCTATTCGTTATATCCATATTTTCTATCCAACTTGTTCATCAGTCGTACATATACGAATATCAATATCACGAATACGTAGATAGAGCCTTGTTGCGCAAACCAGAAACCAAGTTTGAACCCTCCTATTTTTATAGTGTCAAGTGCATCTTTAAAAAGGATTCCGGCGCCGTAAGAAACCACAAACCATATTGCTAACAAGATAAAAAGATACCTTACATTTTCTTTCCAATAGGCCGATGCTTTTTTTTGTTTATCGCTCATTTTTAGTATTGGTTTGTGAAATTAGTTTTCTAAGATAGTTAATTCGGATTAACTTTAACTTGGTAGGTAAACAATACCGCTTGAAGAGTCTCTTTTTGCGCCTGTAACCGATCTCAACACATTGATTTCCTGTTCTATTCTAAGGGCACCCATCAAAGCAAATACCAGAGCCTCTTTAAATTCGATCAATGTATTTGAGGGAACGATGA
>CAZEUV010000152.1:1200-6154 GCA_964515285.1 uncultured Maribacter sp.
ATTCGTTTTCCTTTTTGTTTTAGCGATATATTGCTGATGCCCCCTAAATTGAGACAGAAATCATAGGTGTCAAAAAAAAGTTCATCCCCAATGGGGACCAAAGGGGCTCCTTGCCCCTCCAAAGCAATGTCATTCGCTCTAAAATCGCAGATGACCTTATGCCTACTTTCGTTCGCTAAATGTTGACCCGACCCAATTTGAAATGTAAGTCCGTTTTGGGGTTGGTGGTGTGTTGTGTGACCATGGCTTGCAATGAAATCGACTTTCAAGTTGTTCTCTACAATAAATGCTTTGGCCTCTTTCCCAAGCCAAGTGCCATAGGTGTTGTGAAAACGCAGCAATTTATCTGCCTTTAGGTAGATGGAATCTTTCAGTTCTGACCTCATGTCTTCAGAATAGGAAACGCTTTTCGTCTCTTTGATCTCAAATTCCCATTCACCCCCTGTTTTGCTGATATGGCAATAGCAGAGATCGAGTCCGTCTAAAGAGGTGCCTGACATTAGGCCGATTATTTTATGAATGTTCATCTGTTATTTTTTATTTTTTCCCAGGGTTTAATGCGCACCGGCAACTTGCCCTTTGCCGAAATATTCCCCAAAAAATGTTCGGTCGCTATGTCTTGAAATACCTTAAAGTTCTGATAAACGACCACCGTTGCCGTTGTTCGTTCAAAATTGATATGGTTCATCATAAAGGGGTTGCCAAAAAGATAGAGAACAACATTTTTGGTCTGAACGAGTTCGTTTATAAAATCGATCTCATCTTTTAGAAACCCAAAATCACCTGTTGGTTTTACTTGAGGCGGGGTCATTAAAAGTAAGATGTTCTTTTCGTTTTCTACTTCTGATTTTGTGAGTTCCAAGCCTTTTTTTATCTCAGATTTGTCTTGGTTTTGGTCAAACCTTTTGAGGGTCAAGGTACAGTAATTTGTCTTTCTAAACGCCGCAATGTCCAAATCGTTTCCTTTAAGTAAGGTGAGGCTGGCAGAGGCTATTTTTTGGTTGAGCTCATCAGCATCTGAAAGTTCCATTGCACCTTTTTCAACATTGTTCATGGCCTTTTCTTTCAACTTCCATACACGTTCAAAACTTTCTTCAATCTGTTCTTCGGACGCATTTTTTAGAATGGCCTCAATACCCTCTTTGGTATGCTCTGCAAAACAGAGTACGTCGTTGCCCGCATCAAAGGCAAGCCATTCCAATTCCCCTTTTATAGGATGGTTTTTAGATACGGCATGCATATTCAAAGCATCGGAAATAACCACGCCTTCAAACCCCATTTCTTTTCTCAGAACACCTTTGATAACCTCTTTGGAAATGCTCGATGAAACGGTTTTACCATTGGCCAATGCAGGAACCGACAAATGCCCTACCATGACCGAATCAACACCTTCATCGATCAATTTTTGAAAGGGATGGAGTTCGTTCTGCACCAGTTCTTCTTTTGATTTATCGATCAGGGGAAGCCCTAAATGAGAATCGGTTGCGGTATCGCCATGCCCTGGAAAATGTTTGATGCTTGTAAGTACACCTTCGCTTTTGGCACCTTGAATATATGCCAGTGCTTTGTTAGCCACCGCTGTTCGGTCTTCACCAAAAGAACGGTACCCGATTACCGGGTTCTCAGGGTTATTGTTAATGTCGACTACAGGTGCTAGATTCCAATGGATCCCTGCTGTTTTGCAGTCTTTGGCGATGTTTTTTCCAACTTCGTAGATAAGGTCAGAAGTATCTTGAATGGCCCCCAAGGTAATCGCATAGGGGTATTGTGGCGTATTTTCAATGCGCATTGCCAAGCCCCATTCTGCATCGATACTAATCAAGAGAGGGTATTTGGCAACGCTTTGATAGCGTTCGATGAGTTCTTTCAATGTCTCAAAACTCTCTGCATTGTGTGTGATTACTTTTTTACCCTCGAAATTGGTTGCGGCACTCGTCCTGCTGTGAAAAAAGCAGAGTCCGCCAATGTAATGTTCTTGTATCGTTTTCTCTAGCCTTACGATTTCTTTTTCGGTAGCGTTGATGAAGGCGGCCGGCATGAACAATTGACCCGCTTTTTCAATGGGTGTTAGTTGTTGGCTTGCTTGCGGGTATGAAGGTAGTTTATTCATTTTGTCCAGAAGTTTTCTTTCCAAAATCAGCAGGATATTTGATATACTTCAATAAAAACAAGGCAGGTAGTGCCGCAATAACGACCCAAACGAAAAAGCCCCCATAGCCCAACCACTGTTGCATGAAGCCGCTTATCATGCCCGGTAGCATCATGCCCAATGCCATAAATCCTGTGGCAATGGCATAATGAGAGGTTTTTGATTCTCCTTCGGCAATATAGATGAGGTACATGAGGAATGCGGCAAACCCAAAGCCATACCCAAATTTCTCGAAAGCCACCGTTACTGTTACGGCAACAATATGGGTTGTTTTGGTCATTGCAAGGATGGCATAAAGAATATTCGGAATATTAAGTGATAGTATCATTGGTAACATCCATTTTTTTAGTCCGTCCCTAGAAATCAAGATACCCCCTAAAATACCGCCAATAGTCAGCATGATAACACCAATGGTTCCGAACAAAATACCCAATTGCTGTGTTGTATAACCGAGTCCGCCATCGGTAGGGTCGTCAAGTAAGAAGGGTGATGCCATTTTAACCAGTTGAGATTCTCCTAAACGGTACGTCAAGATAAACGCTAGGGCAATACCTATATGTGGTTTTTTGAAAAAAGATTTGAATATCGCAAAAAAGCCAGCAGGTTTTTCAACTGATATCGCTTCTGAAGATTCGTATTTGGGTGTGACGAAGAAGTTCGATACGGTTAGGGCCAACATCAAAAAAGCCGCTGCGGTCATGGTAATGCTCCAAGCCTTTGTATTGTCACCGTATTTTTGTTCTAGAAAACCTGCGCCAAACACGATAAGACCTTCTCCCGTGACCATTGCCAATCGGTAGAAAGTACTTCGCACACCGACAAAAAAGGATTGTTTTTCTTCGGTCAGCCCGATCATATAATAACCATCAGAGGCTATATCGTTCGTGGCGGAAGCGAAAGCGGCCATCCAAAAACAGGCTAGGGTAGTGGTAAAGAACATATTGCTGGGTAACGTTAGGCCAACGCCCAATAACGCTATTGAAATTATAAGCTGCATGCCCAAAAACCATTTTCGTTTCGTACTCTTTAGATCCACAAACGGACTCCATAAGGGTTTCAACACCCATGGCAGATACAACCAACTTGTATAGAGTCCTATATCTACGTTACTGATACCTAATTTTTTATACATAATTACAGAGACGGTAACGACCATTACATAGGGTAGGCCTTGTGCGAAATAAAGTACGGGAATCCATGCCCAGGCCCTTTTGTTTTTTTGAATCATATCAGTTGGTTTTGTGCCTTGGTTGTTTGCTTAAATATATGATAATCGGATCACTTTCCTTTCCGTATTTATCAATAAATGTGAGGGCTATATTCTTTTTGTTTTTGAGTTGATTCTTATGCAAGACAATGCTAGCCTCTTTTTTAACTACGGTTTTTACCAACAATTTTTTTATGGGATAGGTTGTTTTCAATTTTCTTCGGGAGGAATAAATAAGCGCATATCGATATTTTTTTAAGTCATTGAAAGTCAAGAATACCGAATCGGCCTTGGTGTTCATCTTCTCAAATGTTATTGGGGAAGCCGTACTGTCTGAGGCAAACGGAGAAATTGGGGGAAGGGCCGAACGCTTGTAGTATTTTTTCTTGAGATAATCGACCACATCGTCGTTACCGTGCATCAGGCTTTTGGCACTAAAGAACACATTGCCAAGAACAGCATTTGTTTCACGAGCCAATTTTATCTGCTTAGGAAGCTCTTTCTTATCGTTCCATGCGGCATCACTGTTATTTCTCACCTTGTAGGCACCGTTTCCGATATACAGATTGGTATTGGTACTGTTGTTGGCCCACCAATCCACTATTTTTCGATGTGAGGCGACGGGCAGGTCCATACTCCAATAAACTTGGGGTATTAGGTAGTCTATCCATCCCTTTTTCATCCAAAGTAAGGGGTCGGCATATAGGTCTTCATAGGTAGTTTGTCCTGCCTTGGTATCAGAACCTTTTGGGTCGGTCGAATTGTTTTTCCATACCCCAAACGGACTGACCCCAAACTGTACCCATGGCTTCGTTTTTTTTATGGTTTGGTGCATGTTCTTGACCAATGAGTCAATATTGCTTCGTCGCCAATCGGCTAAGGATTGATCGGGCAGCCCATGGTACGAATAACTAAGGGAGTCTTGAAAAATTTCATCTTTTATGGTATACGGATAAAAATAGTCGTCAAAATGTACGGCATCTATATCGTAATCTGATACTAGTTCGTTAATGATAGATATCATGCGTTGGCGTACTTCAGGAAGCCCTGGGTCGTAATAGTACTTTTTGCCATATTTGAGCATCCATTCAGGGTGAAGGTTAAAATCGTGCGATGGACTTAGTATTTCGGTTTTCAGGTCAAAAGTCGCTCGATAAGGATTGAGCCATGCGTGAAATTCCATGCCTCTTTTATGCGCTTCTTTTATCATCCATGGCAATACGTTTTCTTTTGACTTGGTAAATTTGCCTTCTGTACCAGTTAAAAAACGAGACCATGGGGCATATTCCGAACCATAAAATGCATCTCCCGCGGTACGAATTTGAACAATGGCGGCATTGAAGTTGAGTTCTTGGTAGAAATCGAGTATTTCGATATAATCGGCTTTTTGTTTTTCGATAGCGTCTTTTCCGTTTTTTGGCCAATCGATGTTTACGACCGTTGCCACCCAAAATCCCCTGAATTCGGTTTTCGGTTGTGGAACCCTAGATTTGAACACCCCACAGGAAGTAAGGCTTAAAAGGAGAATGAGATATCTTTTCGCCATAAATAGTGTTAATACCAATTTAATTATGAAATGAGTAATTAAGACTTGTTCA
>CAZEUV010000153.1:0-1221 GCA_964515285.1 uncultured Maribacter sp.
TAAAACTCAATAACCCCGTTATCTTTTTTCTTGTCCTTTTTGTTTTTCTTTCCCTTGTTCTTTCTTTTCTCTTCCTTTTTCAATTTACGGAGTTGTTTTTTTGAAGGGCCTAAATCAATATCCTCTGCGCCTTTGCCACCTTCTTTTTTCTTTTCATCCTTCTTTTTCTTCATGGCGTTTTTCTTGATAGGGCCTCCATTTTCACCTGCTTTTTGATCCTCAATGGCCTTAGGTGCATCTTTATGGAAATCGAATCGGTATGACCCTCCTGCAGACACAAATATTCGCGAAGGCGTATTTTTAAAACTGGCGCCCATATTGATATCCAATTGCAGGTTTTCTTTCAATAAGTGGGCTATACCTGCGCGTATGAGTACATCAGAATACCGGTCGCTATCAATGAATTGGTTTTCGACAAAGGTGCTCCATTTCGGATTTCTAAAGGCATAGGACAACGAAATCAGAAAATTCAACTCAGGAAAATCGGTCGAAATTCTGTCATAGGCAGTATTGGTAATAAGTACAAAACGCGGAGTAAGCTTACTCTGTGTGGCTACCATAGCACGATATGATACTGTTGGGTCACCCAAATAGAAAGGGTTGTCGCCTATATTGAAAGTCGCTCCACCATAGATCGATACAGAAGGAATCAGATTTTTAAATTGAAACACATGGTTCGCTCGCCAACTGTACAAGTTAGGCTTATTACGTTCAGGGTTCTTGAAACGATCGTAGATCAAAAACTTCAACCCCAATCGATTTCTTGAGAAATCAGTAAAATTTTGACTGACGCCCGTATTGCCAAAAGTCGTATTTCCATTTTGAAAGGTGCCCTCGTAATTGAGTTCTAAAGTTTCAAAGAGCAAACCATATCGCAACGAGATATCAGTACCCCAAATGTTCGATTGCGTATTGAGACCTGCGTGATCGCTCTGTTCATAAAGAAGACCGGCCTCTAATTGAATTACATTTTTTCCAACGGCATAGGCACTCACAGAAAGTCCGGGTCTGTTTGAGTTGATGACATCGGTATATTGTGAAAACCCTAAAAGGGGAAGTATTAGTACGATAGAAAACAGAAACTGCTTTGTTTTTTTAATTTCAAAGAGCGCGCCCATAAATAGTTTTTATTGTTATTTCTTATAATACAACGTGAGAATCGTACTTTTGATATATTCTATTTGAATTATTATGGCTTTTTTAAAGACGATTTTAGTTATT
>CAZEUV010000153.1:1321-6003 GCA_964515285.1 uncultured Maribacter sp.
TTTGATATATTCTATTTGAATTATTATGGCTTTTTTAAAGACGATTTTAGTTATTCTACTAGTATATTACCTGTTTAAAATACTGGTAAGGTTGTTCGCTCCTAAAATAATGGGTTATGCCGCAAAAAAGACAGAAGCTCATTTTAAAGAAAAGTTTGGCGAATTTGCACAGCAAAACCCAATGAACGAAGAACGAGTGGGTGATGTGATTATCAAGAAAAAGTCTACCGAGAAAAAAGGCACTTCTAAAAATGTAGGTGATTATATTGACTTTGAAGAAATTGATTGATTATTTTAGCACTGAATTCGTTTAAATTTTTTAGTCAATTGAAAAAATATAAACGAGTTCACTACAACCTTTAGACGTATATGTTTATGCGAACAGCTTTAAAAGCGTTTTTCACCCACTTTTTCGTTGCCGTTTTTTTCGTGATTGCGGCACTGGCCTACTTTCATCCGGTACTTCAAGGAAAGGTTATTTACCAACACGATATTGCCCAATATACGGGCATGGCCAAAGAGCAGAACGATTTTCGCAAGAAAACAAAAGGGGAAGAGCCTTACTGGACCAATAGTTCTTTTGGCGGTATGCCCACCTATCAATTAGGAGCCTATTATCCGCATGACTATGTGAAGAAGTTAGATCGTTTGATCAGGTTTCTACCACGACCTGCCGATTATCTATTTATTTACTTTCTTGGTTTTTACATTCTATTATGCAGTATGAAGGTCGATTACCGATTGGCGATCGTAGGTGCCTTGGCCTTTGGGTTTTCCACTTACCTAATAATCATTTTTGGTGCGGGTCATAATGCCAAAGCGCATGCCCTAGGCTATTTGCCAATGCTTTTGGGAGGAATTATATTGGTCTTTAGAAAAAAATATTTATGGGGCTTTGTACTGGCCGCCATTGCCATGGCGCTTGAAGTAGGTGCCAACCACTATCAAATGACCTATTATTTCATGCTATTGGTCTTGATTTTTGGAGTGGTCTATTTGGCCGATGCCATTCGAAAAAAGTATGTAAAGCATTATTTTATTTCCGTCGGAATACTTTTGATGGCTGTAGCCCTTGGTATTGCTACAAATGCAACGGGCTTAATGGCGACCAAAGAATATGCTGATTGGAGTACACGTGGCACATCTGATTTGACCATTAACCCTGACGGAAGCCCCAAAGAAAAGGTTGATGGTATGAGCAAAGATTATATTACCACATGGAGCTATGGTATTACAGAATCATTGAACCTTTTTGTACCACGGCTTTTTGGTGGTGCCTCAACAGAAGATCTGGGCAAAGACTCAAAAACTTATAATTATTTAGTGGATAAAGGCTTGCCAAGAACACGGGCATTGGACTTTGCAAGTGGAGTGCCCTTATATTGGGGTGACCAGCCAAGTACGGCAGGACCCGCCTATATTGGTGCAATTATTTTTTTCTTGTTCTTTTTGGGCTTGATCCTCGTCAAGGGCAAGGCAAAATGGTGGCTTTTGGGTGGTGTGATTATGTCTTTGTTTTTGTCTTGGGGAAAGAATTTTAGCCTCTTGACCGATTTTATGATCGATTACTTCCCGCTTTACGACAAGTTTAGGGCGGTATCGTCTATTCAGGTCATTGTGGAGCTTTGTGCCCCTATACTTGCGATATTGGCCTTGGTAGCTATGTTTGATCCATCCGTTGAAAAAACAAAAAAAATAAAGGCACTAAAAATTTCGTTCTTTAGCATTTTAGGCCTAGGGATTGCCTTGTTCGTTTTTAAGGGTATGTTCGATTTTGAATCACCAACAGACGAAGGGTTGAGAATAACCGGTATGGAAGAGCTGGCTGATATGGTGAAATCAGATCGGAAGATGGTCTACAATAATGACCTATTCCGCTCATTGATTTTTGTGATTCTGACCGCTACGGCCATTTGGTTGTACCTCAAAGAAAAATTAAAACGCAATATAGTAATAGTCGTTGTTGGGGCTTTGATCGTATTTGATTTGGTAGGGGTAGATATACGCTATGTCAACGAGGATAATTTTGTGAGCAAAAGAAAAATGTTGCACCCTTTTGCTGAGACTGAAGTTGATAAATTAATATTGAGTGATGAATCTGTTTTTAGGGTCTTTGATCCAAGAGACATACTCCAAAATGCCCGTACTTCGTATTTTCATCACTCACTTAGTGGATACCATGCGGCCAAACCAGCAAAATTTCAAGATTTGTTTGAGTTTCACATTGGTAGGTTCAACCTTGGTGTCTTAAATATGTTGAACGTGAAATACATCATTCAACAAGACGAAGAGGGTAGGTCGTACCCAGCCGTAAACCCTGATGCCAATGGCAATGCATGGTTTATTGAAAAACTAAACAAGGTCAAGAGTTCAAATGAAGAAATACTGGCCTTAGAAAAATTGGATACTAAAAATGAGGCGGTCATCAATATAAACCTCTTCGACAAAATAAACCGTTTTGCTTTTAGGATCGATTCTACGGCGAACATTTCATTGATTGATTACGAACCAAACCATCTCACCTATGAAGCTGCCAACCCCAATGCAGGCGTAGCCGTATTTTCTGAAATGTATTATGCCCATGGATGGAATGCATACGTAGATGGTCAAGCCAAAGAGCATTTTAGGGTAAATTATGCACTTAGGGCCTTAAAAGTACCTGAAGGGAAGCATACAATAGAATTCAAATTTGAACCAAAAATCGTCGAAACCGGAAGCAAAATCACCTTGGCAAGCTCAATACTTTTGGGACTGATAGTCCTCGGTGGCCTAGGTTTTTCGTTTTGGCGTTACAAACGAGAAGAAAAAGAAGAACCTTGATGCGAAAAGTGCTGGTCATCACATATTATTGGCCTCCCGCAGGTGGCCCGGGGGTGCAGCGTTGGCTGAAATTCGTAAAGTACCTTCGTGATTTTGATATTGAACCAGTGGTTTACGTTCCTGAAAATCCTACCTATCCCATACAAGACGAATCTTTGATCGAGGAAATTCCCGAAGGAATAAAAATTTATACGCATCCTATTTATGAGCCGTACGGTTTGGCCAAGGTTTTATCCCCAAAAAAAACAAAACGTATTAGTTCAGGGATCATTAAGGCCAAGAACCAATCGTTTCTTGAGAAAACCATGTTATGGGTCCGGGGGAATCTCTTTATTCCAGATGCGCGAAAATATTGGGTAAAGCCATCGGTCGATTTTTTGTCAAAAGTCATCGAAAAAGAAAAAATCACCACCATTATTACTACGGGGCCACCGCATAGCGTTCATTTGATAGGCGATCTATTAAAGAAAAAACATCCTGTTAATTGGGTGGCTGATTTCAGAGATCCTTGGACTTCGATCGGGTATCATAAAAAACTGCGTTTGAGTACGTCATCCCAAAGAAAACATAAACGACTTGAACAATTGGTTTTGAACAGTGCCGATACCATTATCGTTACAAGTTTAACGACGAAAAAAGAGTTTGAGAAACTGACCCCCAAACCCATAAAAATCATCACCAATGGCTATGACGCCCATTTTGAAGGTAATGTAAAATTGGATCAAAAGTTTACCATATCGCATATAGGTTCTCTGCTCTCAGGCAGAAACCCCAGTATGTTATGGCAAGTCTTGTCAGAGTTGGTGCAAGAAAATACCGATTTTAAAAATGCTTTCGAATTACGGTTGATCGGTGTGGTGAGCGAAGATGTTTTGGATAATATCTATGGCCACGGACTTCAACCTTATGTGAAATTGATAGCGTACCTTTCACACGAAGATGCGCTGTACCATCAGCGAAAATCGCATGTATTGCTTTTGGTCGAGATCAATTCTCATGAGACCGTAGGCATCATACCCGGAAAGTTATTTGAATACATGGCGGCAAAAAGGCCAATTTTAGGTATTGGCCCTAAAAATTGGGAAGTCAATGACATTGTTGCTGAAACCCGATCGGGTAAGGTATTCGATTATGAGGCCCGATCTGAATTAAAAACTGTAATTTTAGATTGGTTCAATCGGTATAAAGAGAGCAATTTGAATAGTACTTCGAAGAATGTAGAAAAGTATAGCCGTAGGGAACTCACCAAAGAACTAGCCAAAAACCTCTAATGGGAATCGTCTTCAAACAATCGTTGAACAATACGTTGATCACCTATCTTGGTTTTGCCGTCGGTGCGGTCAACCACCTTTTTCTGTTCACTAATTTTTTGACCGACGAGTATTTCGGACTGGTTACGGTTATTTTATCTGCCTCGGCCGTGCTCATGCCCTTATTGGCATTTGGGGTACCGAATACACTTGTAAAATTTTACAGTAGTTTTAAGAATGGTGATGGGTCCGATAGCTTTTTGACCTTGATGCTTTTTTTACCGTTGGTCCTTATTATACCGTTATGGGGCGTATCGTATATTGCCCATGATGCCATCGGCGATTTTTTGGCCAACGAGAACAATATCGTCAAAGGGTATGTGTGGTATATCTTTTTGATTGGTGCCGCCATGGCGTATTTCGAGATTTTTTATGCATGGGCTAAAGTTCAGATGAAATCTGTTTTCGGCAATTTCATGAAAGAGATCTTTGTTCGGGCGGGCACTATGGTGCTGTTGGTTCTTATCTATTTCAATACCATTTCAGTGGAGTTTTTTCTCAAAGCTTTAGTTGGGCTGTATCTTGCAAGAATGGTTGTTATGAAATTCTATG
>CAZEUV010000154.1:0-5986 GCA_964515285.1 uncultured Maribacter sp.
TCTTGCCACTCTACTATAAACAAATTGGTATCTCTAGTCCCGCCATTGTTTCGGTTGCTCGAAAAGGCCAAATATTTTCCATCGTTTGAAAATACGGGGAAGGCATCAAAAGTTTCACCATGTGTTACCCTTTCTAGGTTCTTACCATCAATATCGATAAAATAAAGGTTGAAAGGAAAACCTTTCTCGGCCTCAAAGTTACTTGAAAACAGTATTTTTTCTCCTGAAGGATGAAAAAACGGACTCCAATTGGCATTGCCCAAAAAGGTCAATTGCTTGAGGTTGCTACCATCGGCATTACAGATAAAGAGTTCCATCTCGGTAGGTTGTACAAGACCCTTTGCCAAGAGATCTTTATACTCTTTTATGGCCGCTTCGGTCTTTGGCCTAGAGGCCCTAAAAATAATTTTGGTGCCATCGGGCGAGAAAAAAGCACCCCCGTCATAACCCAATTCATCAGTGATCTGTTTTACATCAGTACCATCTAAATTCATGGTATATAGTTCTAGATCACCACTTCGAGTTGAGGTAAAAACGATTTTATCTCCTTTTGGCGAGACTGTTGCTTCGGCATCGTAACCAGGTTCATCGGTCAATTGCGCCGTGATGTTTCCGTCAATATCGGCGACGAAAATATCAAAGGTGTCATAAACAGGCCATACGTATTTTCCGTTTTTTCGTATGGGTACTTCAGGGCATTCCTTGTCAGAGAGGTGTGTTGAACCATAAACAATATGCCGGTTGTCGGGCAGAAAATAGGCGCAGGTGGTTCTTCCCATACCAGTACTGACCATAGGCGGTTTTTTGTTCTTAAAGGTTTCTCCTACGTTCATTAAGAACATCTGATCGCAGTTCATGCCCCAGCCTTCATAATTCGATTGAAAAATGAGTTGTTTGTCATCAAAACTCCAATAAGCTTCTGCATTATCACCACCAAAGGTTATCTGACGAATTGACTTAAAATATTTTTCTTCAGGGTAGATAAGCGTATCGCTTCCGGCCATCAGAGAGACGGCCTCTTCTTCTTTTTCGATTGGTTTTTTTGGATCGGCCTTGCAATTGGCTAATACAATTATTGTCAACAGAAACAATATCTTTCTCATAGTATGCTTAATTTTGTACAAAACTACATTCAAAATGATTAAAAATATAACATTTGCTTTGTTTTTCTTTGCAATTATATCTTGTAAAACAGAGAAACCAAAACCCGTAAGCCTAAAAGAAGACATAGCGTTTCTTGCCAGCGATGCTTTAGAAGGTCGCGAAACGGGCACTGAATATGAACTTGAGGCGGCAAAATACCTCAGTGAAAGAATGACCGCTATAGGCCTGCTTCCCAAAGGAAACGACAATACTTATTTTCAAACATTTTCGTTCAAACCAAAAAAAGACCCACACGGCGAAGTCAGGTATACTAAAGGCGATAGTACGATTACGTGTACGAATGTTATTGGGTTTATAGATAATAAGGCCGCGAATACCATTATCATAGGTGCCCATTATGATCATTTGGGCTTGGGCGGTGAAGGTTCGTTATATGCAGATGGTGAAGCCATACATAACGGTGCCGATGACAATGCAAGTGGTGTGGGCGTTCTTTTAAAATTGGCCGAAAAACTAAAGCAAGGCCCCAAGGGCAATAATTATTTGATTATCTCTTTTTCAGGAGAAGAAATGGGCTTGCTGGGATCAAATTATTTTGCCAAAAACCCGACCATTGACCTAGCAAAAGCCAACTATATGTTGAATATGGATATGGTAGGAAGACTTCGCGAAGACAAGACCCTATCAGTGAGCGGTACGGGTACGGCTCCTATTTGGAAGCAGGCGTTGAACTCCTCAAATACCGATTTTAAGTTGGTACTTAAAGAATCGGGTGTTGGTCCCTCGGACCATACATCGTTTTATTTACAAGATATACCCGTACTCCATTTTTTCACGGGTCAGCATGAAGATTATCACAAACCAAGCGATGATATTGAAAAATTGAATTACGAAGGAATGAAATCGATTACCGATTATATTTATACCCTGATAGCTGAATTGGACGACGACCCAAAATTGGCCTTTAAAAAGACCAAGAACGAAAGTGAGGAAGTACCCCGTTTTAAAGTTGCTCTTGGTGTAATGCCCGACTATCTATTTGATGGCAAAGGCATGCGCATTGACGGCATCACCGAAGACAGATCAGCACACAGGGCAGGCCTGCAAAAGGGTGATGTGGTCATTCAATTGGGTGACAGCACCATTGTTGATATGATGAGCTATATGCGCGCACTTTCCTCTTTCAACGAAGGTGATTCGACAAAGGTGATTGTTGATAGAAAGGGAGAGAAGGTAGAGGCTAATATTACTTTTTAACCTCAGGGCAATAACGGAAAAGGTTTTTCTTAACAATACCACTGAGGTTTTTCGAAAGATAAGTGTCCTAAATTCAAATAAAATGCCCAAAATCGGAGATATACAATTGCCTGATTTCCCCTTGCTGCTTGCGCCGATGGAGGACGTAAGCGACCCTCCTTTTCGCGCCTTGTGTAAAGAGCAGGGTGCTGATGTGGTGTATACTGAATTTATCTCTTCAGAAGGCCTGATTCGTGATGCCACCAAAAGTGTTATGAAATTGGATATTTACGAAAAAGAACGCCCTGTCGGCATTCAGATTTTTGGTGCCAATTTAGACTCTATGTTGCGGTCTGTGGAAATCGTTGAGAAATCGAAGCCCGATATTGTCGACATCAATTTTGGCTGTCCTGTAAAGAAGGTGGTCAGCAAAGGCGCAGGCGCGGGTATTCTTAAAGACATTGATTTGATGGTCTCGCTCACCAAAGCCATGGTAGAACATACCAAACTGCCAGTAACGGTAAAAACCCGCCTCGGTTGGGACACCAGCTCAATAAAAATAGTAGAAGTAGCCGAACGTTTACAAGATGTTGGTTGTGCAGCCATTGCGATCCATGGGCGTACTCGTGTGCAAATGTACAAGGGAGAAGCCGATTGGAAACCCATAGCCGAAGTAAAGAACAACCAACGCATGCATATTCCCGTTTTTGGCAATGGTGATATCGATAGCCCTGAGGCAGCTATGAGAATGCGAGATACATATGGTCTTGACGGCGCCATGATCGGTCGGGCAAGTATAGGTTACCCGTGGTTTTTTAAAGAGGTAAAACACTATTTTAATACAGGCGCACATTTAGCCCCTCCATCTATGAAAGATCGTGTTGACGCCGCTAAAAGACACCTTCAAATGGCTATTGATTGGAAAGGCGAGCGGTTGGGTGTTTTTGAAACTCGGCGGCACTATACCAATTATTTTAAAGGCATTCCTGACTTTAAGCCGTATCGTATGAAAATGGTAACGAGTGATAATTCAGTTGATGTTTTCGCAGCCTTTGATGAGGTTTTGCGAAAATTTGACGGTTTTGAGTTTTTCTCCAACAACCTTCGGCTCTAGTCTAGAGCGGCGTTGTTTTTATAACCGCAAAGAACGCAAAGGTTTACGCAAGGTTCGCAATTAGATTGTTTTATCTTATCTTTTTGGAAGAACTAAAAGTGCAAATAATAAGGAATGCTTTGTATTCATCTAATCTTGCTACCTTGATTCAACGCAAAAGCTAGCGTTAACTTTGCGAACATTGCGATTTTATTAGCGTCTTTGCGGTTAGAACCATAATGAGCGAAAAATTATACAAATAACAACACTATTTCAAACCTGAGCCTAACCTTTAAAGAGGCTGTATCAGTTTTCTGTTGATGCGATTACTCGCAATTTTTGAAGCGATGATACCCAATACCACAATGGTGGCCAAGACGATAAGAACATTGATGAACTGATACTCTACAGGGTAGGCCAACGATGGGGTTATTTTCAGCCAGCCAAAGGCCAATTGCGATCCAATGAGCAATGAGCCCAAAACTACACCTATCAAACCCCCTGCCGTGGTCACGAGTATGCCCTGTACAAAATAAATTCGTCGCAGTTCTTTGATGGTGACCCCCAAATTATAAAGGGTTTTGTTGTTCTGTTGCTTGTCCAATATCATCATAATGATCGCGCCCACAACATTGAAAAGAGCAATGATGAGTACGAGTGTAAAAATAAGATAGGTCGCCAGTTGTTCGGTATTCAACATTCGGTGAAGGGTGCCGTTCAATTCTTCTCTGTTTTTCAAGAGCACTTTTCCTCCGAAAACAGTCTTTATTTTGTTTCGTACCGTAGTGGCGTCACCTTCGTCGACCAATTTAAAATTGATGCCCGATACTTGAGTGTCTTTCTTTTCCAATAGGGCCTGGGCCAAGCCCAGATCAACGAAAATGTATTTATTGTCGAGACCTTCTTCTACAGAATACACTCCGCTTATGACCAAGGGCAGGGTATTGTATATAGCCGAAGGCGATTGTTGCGAAAGGGAGCCCTTGCCCGGTTTTAACGCCAAAACCTTTAAAGGTTTTCTATATTGATTTACAGTGACCCCTAGCTTATTGACAATTGAAATACCAGCGACACCTTGTTGCTGATCCATTTGCCAATTACCAAAATACAAAGTGCTGTCAACCTCAGTAACTTTTGTGAAGTCGCTATCGACACCTTTTATATATGCAATGGCACTTTTATCATCATGTCGTAAAAATACTTTCTCTTCTATTTCTTTGGAATAAAGAAAGACGCCCTCTATTTGAGAAAGTTCTTTTTCTTGCTGGGAAGAAACAGAAAAGAATTTCCCAGTTGTTGGAAGCGCTTTTAAATCAGGGTCGAATACATTGGTAAAAGAAAGGCTGAATGTTTTTAGACCGGCAAACCCTGAAAGCACTATAAACAAGGCCGCAGATCCGACAACAATAACAAAAAAGGTAATGAAATTAATGATGTTCACGGCGTTCTGTCCGCTTTTCGAACGCACATACCTTTTTGCTATGTAAAAGGGAAAATTCAAGCTAATACTTTTTTCTTTTATCCAACAGATCCGGATTTTCCACAGGGTTTTCCTTCCCTTTGAGCGATTTTTCGATATTTTCAATATAGTCTAACGAGTCATCCAAGAAAAAGGCGAGTTCAGGCACACGTCGCAATTGGTTTCTTGTGCGTTTTGCCAATTCGTGTTTGATAAGGGGCTGGTTTGACTGTATACCGGTCAAAAGTTCTTGTGCGCCTTTTGTCGGAAAAATACTGAGATATACTTTGGCCAACGAAAGATCTGTAGTGACAGCTACCTTAGAGACAGAGATCAAGGTGCCTTGTAGCCCTCCGTCTATAGCAGCTCGCTGTAGAATATCAACGATATCTTTTTGAATGACCCCGGCAATTTTTTTCTGTCGCTGTGTTTCCATACTGCAAAAATACGAATGATTGCCGTATCTTCGAGTAGTTAATACAGTAGATGCATAATCTATTCCAATTATCAAGAAAATGAACATAAAAAAAATAGAACATATAGGTATTGCAGTGAAAAACCTGGAAGCCTCTAATGCGCTATTTAAAAAATTATTGGGCACACCCAGTTATAAGATCGAGACCGTGCTTTCAGAAGGTGTTCGAACCTCTTTTTTCAAGGCGGGCCCCAACAAACTTGAACTATTGGAAGCTACCGATGAAAATGGTCCTATCGCAAAGTATTTGGAGAAGAGGGGAGAGGGTATACACCATATCGCCTTTGAAGTAGAAGATATTGTAGCCGAAGTCAAGAGATTGAAGAAAGAGGGCTTTAAAATTTTGAACGAGACCCCAAAAAAAGGTGCGGACAACAAGCTTGTTGTTTTTGTGCACCCAAAGAGCGCCAATGGAGTATTGGTAGAATTGTGCCAAGAGATTTCTTAATGGGCTATTGGGTAGCCCGTGTATATCTGAATCTAAGAACAACATCAATTACAGCTTATTTTTGCGCTTGGCAATGCTTGCAACCTTTAAAAATTAGTGGTAATATTGCAGTCCGTTTTTCGGTCCTATAGCTCAGCTGGTTAGAGCACCTGACTCATAATCAGGGGGTCC
>CAZEUV010000155.1:0-5899 GCA_964515285.1 uncultured Maribacter sp.
ATTTGTGGGTTGTTATATAAAAAAATTGCTATGATTATTTGAGTTAGTTCAATAATCGGCATTAAGTGTTTAGGTTGGTTTTTGATTTTGATGAAAAAGCTCGGGGTGGTTCCCGGGCTTTTGTTTTTTAAGTGTGATTTGAACCGTTTCATTGGCCTCGCTCGTTCGCTGAAATCATCCCTTGAGGGGCGGGGGCAAAGATCTTCCCCGCCTCTGGGGGAGCTAGAGGGGGACTTTTCTGTCACAAGCTTTTTGACTTTGCCAAAAGGCTCAATGGAATCTTTTCAACAACTTGTTAATCTTATCTCGCAAATATCCCCATAAGAACCTTTTCCAAAATTTTCAATTTGCTATTTTTGTCCATGCAAAATAACGTGCTTATTCTTGATTTTGGTTCTCAGTATACGCAGCTCATCGCCAGACGGGTTAGAGAACTGAATATTTACTGCGAAATAAAACCTTATAACAAATTACCCGAAGACCTTTCGAGCTATAAAGCCGTCATTCTTTCGGGCTCGCCTTTTTCGGTTCGGGCGGCCGATGCGCCGCACCCCGATCTATCGCAAATAAAAGGTAAAAAGCCTTTATTGGGGGTATGCTACGGGGCGCAATATCTAGCGCATTTCAACGGGGGCGAGGTTACCGCTTCAAATACACGTGAATACGGTAGGGCGAACCTATCTTTCGTAAAAGAAGGGTCACGGTTTTTTGAGAACATTTTTGAAAAAAGCCAAGTGTGGATGAGCCATGCAGATACGATCAAAACATTACCCGCACATGCACAATTATTGGCCAGTACGGGCGATGTTGAGAATGCTGCCTATAAATTTGAAGGTGAAGATACCTATGCCATACAGTTTCACCCTGAGGTGTACCATACAAAAGACGGCAAGCAGTTGTTAAAGAATTTTTTGGTGAACATTGCAGGACTCGCCCAAACATGGACCCCTGATGCCTTTGTAGACTCTACCGTAAAAGAACTAAAAACGAAAATAGAGAGCGATAAGGTTATTTTGGGTCTATCAGGAGGGGTCGATTCTTCAGTGGCAGCGGTATTGCTGCACAAGGCCATAGGTGAAAATCTACATTGCATTTTTGTGAACAATGGGCTATTGAGAAAGAACGAATACGATGATGTACTGAAACAATACGAGGGTATGGGCCTAAATGTAAAGGGCGTTGACGCTTCGGCACGTTTTTTGGATGCATTGGCAGGAGAGGACGATCCCGAAACAAAACGCAAGATCATCGGGCGTGTGTTTATAGAGGTTTTTGATGATGAATCACATTTGGTCGAAAATGCAAAATGGTTGGCCCAAGGCACTATTTACCCTGATGTGATCGAATCGATCTCTGTTACCGGAGGCCCGTCGGCGACAATAAAAAGCCATCATAATGTTGGCGGATTGCCCGATTATATGAAACTAAAAGTGGTAGAGCCATTAAAAATGTTGTTTAAAGACGAGGTGAGAAGAGTTGGTGCAAGTATGGCGTTGGACAAGACCCTATTGGGCAGACACCCTTTTCCCGGACCAGGACTGGCCATTCGAATCTTGGGTGATATTACCCGTGAAAAAGTGGCTATTTTACAAGAAGTAGACCATATTTTCGTAAAAGGCCTACGTGATTGGGGGCTCTATGACAAGGTGTGGCAGGCCGGCGCTATGCTTTTGCCCGTAGATAGTGTGGGGGTCATGGGCGATGAGCGTACTTACGAAAAATGTGTAGCTTTGCGGGCAGTGGAAAGTACCGATGGTATGACGGCAGATTGGGTAAACCTGCCCTATGAATTTTTGCAAAAAACGTCGAACGATATTATTAATAAAGTAAGGGGTGTAAACCGGGTTGTATACGATATCAGCTCAAAACCGCCCGCAACAATAGAATGGGAATAGCGATGAACCAATTTTTTAAAAATACCCTGGTACTACTTCTTTTTGTTTTGGTGGGATGTAAGGCAATGGCGCAGAAATTTGCAACGCATTCAGTAAAAAGAGGCGAGACATTAGAAAGTATCGCCAAGCAATACAAGGTAACACCCTACAATATACTCACTTTTAACAAAGAGATAAAGCAAGGTCAAGACCTAGAGGTGAATACGATCTTGGTGATTCCCTTAAATGCTTTGAATGTAGAGACCAGTGCACCAAAAAATAGTGAGAACACCACAAAAGAGATAGAAGAACAAGAGGCCCCAATAGGGTTCACTTCGCATAAGGTCAGGAAAAGGGAAACGCTCTACGGTATAGCAAAACGGTATCATATTACCGAAGACGATATCAAACGCTATAACAGAGAACTGTATTCTTCGCAACTGCGAAAAAAAATGGTATTGAGAATACCCAAATATAAAAGGGTAGCACCAACACCTGAAACCACGGTAAATGAAGATGATTTTGAGACCTATGTCGTAGCCGCCAAAGAAACACGATGGAGTATTGCCTATAAATACAGTATTGCCATTGACAGCATGCTGACCTTAAACCCGGAACTTTCTAAAAATTCGAATTACCTGGCCGAAGGGCAAGAATTGAAAATGCCAAAAAAGGCAGGTGCCAGTGTTCAGAACCAAGTGACCGAACTTTTTATCTCCTATACCGTACCGGCGAAAATGAATTTTTATCGGTTAGAGGAGAAGTTTGGGGTAAAGTCAGATGAAATTGTTCGTTTGAATCCTGAGATTTCTGAAAGAGGGGGCTTGAAAGAGGGCATGGTCATTCGAATTCCCGAACGTAAGATAGAAGGAGGTGATGTGAATACCGATAACTATATTTTCTATGAGGTAAAGCCAAAACAGACTGAATTTTCACTGCCTCGTAAATTGGGTATTTCCTATAAAGATCTACTGGCTTTGAATCCTGATTTAAAAGATGGCCTAAAAGCGGGCATGATCTTGAAACTTCCAAAAGACCAGACGGGTGATTTTGAAGTGCGCAACGCCCTTGTTTTAGATAAGATTAATTTGTTGGACAGTATCAATACGATGAATAGGCCCAAGCTGATGTTTTTGCTGCCATTTCGATTCAATAAACTTGATATGCCCAACAAAAAGTCGGTCATAAAGAACATCGAGACCAGAAACAGTCTTAAATATAGTCTTGGCCTCTATTCTGGGGCTTTGGTGGCCATTGACTCTATTGCATCTCTAGGTATTTCAGTAGATGTGATGACTTTTGACAATCAACTTGATCTGATTAAGACAAAAGAGATTTTATTGCGTGAAGACCTAAGCGACCTTAGTGCGATTATTGGGCCATTTGACGTTCCTTCGCTTAGAGAGGTAGCCGTTAGGGCATCATCGTACAATGTCCCTGTAATTGCGCCGATACCCGTGAAGACCGATATGAGTATGAGCAATGTTTTTTTCTCGTACCCGGCTGATGGGGTATTGCGCAATAGAATGCTAAATTATGTTCAGAGTAAAATAACCGATCAGAATATCGTTATTATTGCCGATGAAGAAAACACCGCTGTCAAAGATTCGATTTTAGCTAGGTTTCCCGAGGCAAAATTTATAGAGATCAAAAAAGAAGAGAAGACCATAGGTATTGATATCGATAAATTGACCGAACAACTTTCAGAAGAAACAGAAAATTGGGTTTTTGTGGAAACCCGTAACTATAAGTTGATATCGAGTGTAAGTTCTATTTTAAATTCAAAGATTACGAAAGATATCAAAATAAGAATGTTCACAACGAATAAGAACAGGGCTTTTGAGAGCGATGTGATTTCTGGGGCACATTTGTCAAACCTCAATTTCACATATCCGTCGGTAAACCGAGAGGCGAAAAATGATGGTTTTGCCAAAAGATACCGTAAACGGTTTGGTAATTCTCCCGATCGGTATGCTGTTCGCGGCTTTGATATTACCTACGATCTATTGTTGAAATTAGCCTATAAAAATGACTTGATCGATGTCTCTAAGGTAATAGGTGAAACTGAATATACAGGCAATAAATTTTCGTACGAAAAAGATTTTGCATCTGGCTTTTACAATCAGGCCTCGTATATCATGACCTATCATGAAATGCGGATCAAAGAGATAAAAGAATCAAAATGACCTCAAAAGTCACTTATACCGGCAAATTGAGAACGGTATGCCAGCATATAAGTTCGGGTGATACCTTTGTCACCGATGCTCCTGTAGACAATAACGGTCTCGGTCAAGCATTCTCACCTACCGATATCATTGCTACAGGGTTGGCGAGCTGTATGCTTACCGTAATGGGTATAAAGGCCAACAATCTTAAAGTTGATCTGTCAAACGCCACCGCAGAGGTGACCAAGCACATGGCATCAAACCCAAGACGTATTACTAAAATAGAAGTGGTTATGAACCTGCCTTCAAAAATATCCGACAAGAATATAAAGATATTAGAGCATACCGCTAATACCTGTCCCGTACATTATAGTCTGCATCCTGATATTGAAAAAGAGATTACGTTCGATTGGGTGTTTTAAAGCAATTTATGTATACCTTATCTTCTGGTTAGAGTGGTATACCTGTTCAATACACCAACGCTGACTGGGTTATAGAAGCTTTTCGTTAGATGTTTTGTTTTACTTGAAAAACCCGATCATCTTTTTGTGCAATGCCTCTCCTTCTTTCGTTAAATATAGGCGGTACATCGACCTATCTTCCATATACTTGCCTTGTTGGTAAACGAAATCATCGATTATCAATAACTCCTGAACTTCATCTTCAGGAATTGCAGGCGGATTCTCTGGGGTTATTCCTCTAAACTTCCGAAAAACCAAAGGCAGATAACTAGGTAGCTCATGACGGGCCGTAAGTGTATACCCTTTGTTTTTCAATCGTTGCATAAGGCTCGAATGATTCTCAAGAAGATATTCGAAAAACTGAACCTCCATATCAGGAAAAGTTGCTATTTGTTCGTGAAATCTAGGTAGACGGTCTCTACTGTTCTCGTCCTTTCCTTCTATGGTCACCGTAGTTGAAATGACCGTTCTGATTTCGCGCCGTCCGTATTGGTCAACATTTAAAAGGATTTTGAAAGGCTTTGTTGCTTTTTCTTGCGATTGACTACAAATAGTTGATGACCACAAAATAAAGGAAAATACTAAAAATAAGTGTTTCATAATGACGATTTTAAATCTAAATAATTCTTCGACGGCTCTGCCTCGGATCAAAGAAATTTTATTTTTTATAGCCTAATTGATGCCCCTACGGTCAAATAGGCAACCCCGTAACCTACTTCAGCAAAAGCGGCAAAGGTGTCTGAAAAGTACCATCGGCCACCTAATATTCCCGTAACTCCAGGACGGCTTCCCAATCCTGTACTTGCGCCGCTAAACGACAAGATGTTATAAGATACCATTACCCCACCATAAACATCCAAATTATCGACTTCAAGTCCGTTGTAGTGGTAAGCTCCACGAACACCTATAATCGTGTAGTTCCATTTATCGTTTCCACCCAAATAATCGTATTTGTAGGTTTTAGTACCTACGTAGGCACCTAGACTGACCACACCGGGACCGGGAACGTCCCAAATACCTCTTTCAAAACTTGCACTGAACCCTGGGGTTTGCGAAGAAGTTGTAAAGCTTCCGAAATTGCCCCCAAAGCCAACGCCTAAATTTATGACATTAGTGCCGGTCTCAAATTCTTGTGCAAGGGCAAGAGGTGCCATACATATTAAAAAGCTAAGGTAGAGGATTGAATTTTTAATCGATTTTTTCATGTTCTTGATTTTTATCGTGTAGAATTAAAGTTGTCGAATCTGTTTAGTTTAAGTAACAAATTGTGAACCAAAATAGTAATTGGTTTGCTAAAATGGTTGCCCAAAAATAATCAATTGTCTGTGCAATTTGCTTTTAATAGATCTAAACCTTCTTGTGATTCAGTGCTTATGTATGCTTTACAAGATTTTTCAAA
>CAZEUV010000156.1:0-5872 GCA_964515285.1 uncultured Maribacter sp.
AGCCTTCAGCTCTTTGGTATCGTGACCTACGGTCACCAAAGCGGTCTTTATCTTCATAGGGTCTATTTTTCGCTCATCGATTATCAATGACAATTGATGTGAGGGTATATCCCAAGAAGCATATTTGACCCCTTTACAGCCCAAGGCCGCTTTTTCGATTCGTGCTTTGCACATTTCACATTTGCCATCGACCTCCATGGTCATCTTCTTGTTCCTCTCTTGGGCAAAACCCATAGTTGCGGTCAATAGAAACACTACTGCTAAAATTATTTTTTTCATGTTGTTGTTTTTAAGCTCTCTATTAATTCTTCTTTTTAGAGACTATTCAATTATAACTTATACCGAAACCCCGCATAGAACATTCTACCCATAATAGGGGCATATACTATACTGGTGTCAAAATTTGTGCCAAATGGGTCGTCAGCGCCCAATACAGGATTCGCTTGTTTAAAATTAGTCAAATTTTCTCCTCCTACATAAATTTCAAGCTTTTTTGAGAATACTTTGGCAATTTGCGCATTCATCAAGCTGTATGCTTTTGAATACTGCCCTAATCGATACTGTGATTCATTGGCTTCGGTATTTGGCAAACGCTGTTTTCCTAAGGTATGCAAGGTATAATCAAATCGCCATTGCGCACCATTTTCTTTAATATGGGTTTCATAACCCACATTCGCAAAGAACCGATGTTGCGCCAGTAAGGGTTTTTGTAAAGAACCACTTCTGTAATCAGTTTCTACATCATAATATTTGTATGCGGTTCGCAACTCTAGATTATTAAAGATTTCATGATTCACCTCAAACTGAAAACTATTGGCATGGCTTTTTCCTGCTAAATTGTAAAAAGAGACTGCTCTGGGGTTTTCCCAATCAACAACCACCTGATTGATAAAATCGGTTTTGTAGAAATCGATACTGACATTGCCAGGTCTATCTAAAAAAGTGAAGCCTTGTAAAAAACTCACTCCATAGTTCCACGCATCTTCGGGATTCAGGCCATAAATACTTCCTTCTGTATCCAGAATCTGAATTTGCCGCGCCGTAGCGAACAATTGCTGGTTCTCGGCAAAGATATTGGCCGCTCTCCTACCCCTGCCGAAAGAACCCCTCAAACTTCCTTTTTCCCAAGGGGAATAGCGCACGTGCAACCTTGGTGTCACAAATGTACCCAACCTGTTATGGGTATCGACCCGTAGCCCTGCGGTCAAACTGATTTTTTCTAAATTATCATAACTGTACTCGAAAAATGCCCCGACCGTAGCATCGCTCCTTGAAAAATCAGTTGTATTGACCAATTCTTTATAGCCATCATAGGCAAAGGTCAGGCCTGTTTTAAACTTGCTCTGGGTATTGCCGATTATAGAATTGAACAACAGACTTGAATATACACTCTCATGGCCAATATCATACCGGTTGAAGCCGTAGTACGAATCTTGCTTATGATTGCTGTACGATGCCTGAAACCCAAAACTCTGATAGGGCAATGCTGGAAAAACATACCCCAATTTCAACGAGGTATCAAAACGACGTGTGTCAATTTCACTACCCCAAGCATTGGTCGTAAACTTATCGGTATCAGGATCAAAATCAACCTGACCAACTTGTTTTTCATCGTTCAAAAAGCGGAAATTGATAAAACTGACCCAGCCCGTTTCCGGGTTTTGATATTGCCAACGGTTCATGACGTTGATTTGACTAGCCAAAGGTGCATCTAAAAACCCGTCGCCATTGTTCTCTTCTTCTTGAGTTCTTTTATTACCATGAACATAAAGACCCATACTCCATTTATCAGTCAAAATCTGATTCAAATGGGTATTGAGTTCTAATCGGCCATTCTTATTCACATAGCCATTTACGAACAATGCATTATCGGTCAAGGGTTTTACCAGTTCGGTATTGATCTGGCCCGATATACTCTCATAACCGTTCACCACACTACCGGCACCTTTGGTAATTTGAATGCTCTCTACCCAAGTGCCTGGGGTAAAGGTCAAACCGTATGCCTGTGATGCCCCTCGAACCATAGGAATGTTCTCTTGGGTAATCAATAAATACGGACTCGTAAGCCCCAACATCTGAATTTGCTTTGTACCGGTAAGGGCATCTGAAAAATTAACATCAATAGACGGGTTGGTCTCAAAACTTTCTGATAGATTACAACAGGCCGCTTTTAGCAATTCGGCACTGTTCACCGTAATCACATTTTGCGCACTGAAATACGCTTTTTGCAGGGCATCCCTTTTTTGCTCTACCACTACCTCGTCTAATTCATTGGAAGGCTGTAACGAATGATGCAGCATTTTAGGTTCATTGACCGTCAAAGTATCTGATCGAAAACCGACATAACTAATGATCAATTTATTGTATTCCTTTTTATAGGGAATAGAAAAAAGTCCTTCGTCGTTTGTAATTGTCCCTATTTGCGAATCCATCCAATACACATTCGCCCCAGGTAGGCCTATGTGTTTGTTCGCATCATTGGCTTCCATGATCATACCTTCTACTTTTTCTTGAGAAAGACATATGACCGGAATCATAATGAAAATCATTACTATTTTGAATTTATGCATGAATAACTTTAATTATACTATCACCTTTGAATAAAACCACACTATGAACTCGTCCTGAGTTATTATTAACCAAGGGTAATTCTGCAAGTATAGCTTGTTTTTCAATTCTAGATAAGTGGGCAAAAGTAATTGAAATCCATCTGAAAAACACATAGCCATGTACTCATTTGAAATGGAAATCTCATCTACATTCCGCCATGCCCTTCATGCCCACCCGTAGCTCCGCCACCTTCTTCGTTCATCATTGATTTTTTACCTTTTAGTTGCGCAGCCGCATCAACGGTAAAAGTACCATTAGTAACAATTTCATCACCGCTCTCTAGACCTGATAAAACGATGTATTTACCATTGATGGCATCGCCCACATTAATTTCGCGCATTTCAAATGTTGGGTCTTCTGAACTGGTCTTAATATACACTATAGACCGTTCTCCTGTCCAAAGCACAGCGCTCTCTGGTATTACGACCGTATCATCTTTCTTATTTGAGACCAAAGCCAAAGAACCAGCTACAAACATCCCCGGCTTTAATTGCCCTTTTGGGTTGTTTAAAACCACCCTTACTTCGATTGTTCTTTTTACCGAATTTAGCACAGGGTCTATAAAAGAAATCTTGGCGTTGAATTTTTTATTGGGATAGGACTTGGTGGCAATGTCAATATTTTGTCCTTTCCTTATAAGTGAGACTTGATTTTCATAGGCATCGAAAACCGCCCAAACGGTTCCTAAGTTGGCGATTCTAAACAAAGGGGAACCTTTTTTTACATAGTCCCCAGCCTGCACCATAATTTCGGAAACCGTACCGGAAACATTCGCATATACCGGAAAATTTTCGCGTACCCGACCCGACGCTTCAATCTGCTCGATTTGTTTTTCCGATAGCTTCCACAGTTTCAGCTTGTTGCGCACAGCCCGATATAAAGAAGGCTGGGTTTCTTTAAGACCGGCGGCAGTAATCAATTCTTGTTGTGCAGAAACCAGTTCTGGGGAATAGATCGTTGCCAGTTGCTGTCCGTTTCTGACTTCCTCCCCTTCAAAATTGACGAACAGTTTTTCTATTCGGCCATCAAAATAGGAGGCTTGTGTTGCAACTGCTTTTTCGTTTTCAATTATCTTTCCCGAAAGTTTTAGGGTGTTGTCTCCCAAATCACCCGAACCTACTTTTGTTGTTCTAATATTGGCCAAAGCCATGGCATTTTTGGTCATTTTAAATTGTTCCGGAGCTAAACCCTCGTCATTGGTTTTAACAGGTATCAAGTCCATTCCGCAAATGGGACAATCGCCTGGCTCTGACTGCATCACTTGGGGGTCCATAGAACACGTCCACATTTCGTCCGATTTCATTTCTTGGCTATGGTCATGCTCCTCGGCCATATTTTCATTAGAACTATTCCCAAAAATCAAATATCCAGCCAAAAGGCCACCAATAACAGCTAATCCGATGTAAATGACATTTTTCTTCATATTAAATTTACTTTTTATCAATCAATTTTTACTGTTCGCAACCTCAAAGCATTGGCAATCACTGAAACAGAACTAAAACTCATGGCTGCAGCGGCAATCATGGGTGAGAGCAACAATCCAAAGACAGGATATAACAATCCTGCCGCAACGGGCACTCCCAAAATATTATACACAAAAGCGAAAAACAGATTTTGTTTTATATTTTTCATTACTGCCTTACCCAAATTGGTAGCTTTAACAATACCCAATAAATCACCCTTTACCAAGGTTACTTCACTACTTTCTATGGCAACGTCTGTTCCTGTTCCCATTGCAATACCAATATTGGCTTGCGCCAATGCTGGCGCATCATTAATTCCGTCTCCTGCCATTGCAACTACTTTACCTTCGGCTTGTAATTTTTTGATAACATTTAGTTTGTCTTCTGGTAAACATTCGGCTTGAAAATCAGTCAAATTTAATTGGTTGGCAACCGATTTTGCTGTTCTTGCATTGTCACCAGTAAGCATAATGACATTAATGCCTTGTTGTTGTAATTCATTGATGGCTTGCTTGCTGGTCTCTTTTATAGTATCTGTAATAGTTACATAGCCTTCAACCTTTTTGTTTACTGAAATATATGATACCGTTTTACCTTCTTCTTGTTCTGCAATAACATTTTTATCAATATCATCGGAAAGTGTTGCCTTGACTTGTTCTATCAGTTTCTTGTTACCAATAGCAATTTTTTCACCATCAATAATACCAACAACTCCTTTTCCCATTATGGCTTCAAAATCTTTTGATTCTTTTATAGAAACACCTTTTTCTTTTCCGAATTTTACAATAGCTTCCGCTAAAGGATGTTCACTGTACTGATTTAAAGATGCGATACGCTCTAATAATTTGGCATCAAATTCTCCTGAAGTATTGACTACTTTTTCTACCGATGGTTTTCCTTCAGTAATGGTTCCTGTTTTATCGGTTATTAATACATCTACTTTATTAAGATTTTCTAAGGCTTCGGCATTTTTGATCAATACACCATTTTGCGCTCCTTTACCCACACCCACCATAACCGACATTGGTGTTGCCAAACCTAATGCACAAGGACAGGCAATAATTAAAACCGCAATGGCATTTACAAAAGCGTAAACCATTGCTGGTTCTGGACCAAATATTTTCCAAACAATAAAGGTAATAATTGAAATTAAAATCACAACGGGCACAAAGTATTTAGAAATTTTATCGGCTAACTTCTGAATAGGGGCACGAGAACGACTCGCATTATTCACCATTTGAATAATTTGGGAAAGTAAAGTTTCTGAACCTACTTTTTCGGCAGACATTACAAAGGATTTTGTTCCGTTTATAGTTCCTGAACTTACATCATCATCTATATTTTTATCAACAGGAATCGGCTCACCCGTTATCATAGATTCATCTACGTTACTATGACCTTCGGTTATTTTTCCGTCTACCGGAATTTTATCCCCGGGTTTTACACGTAGCAAATCGCCTTTTATAATATTGTGGATGGAGATAACTTTATCGCCTTCTGGAGTTACCAAAGTAGCTTCGGTTGGTGCGAGTTTTAATAATTCTTTTATTGCTCCACTGGTTTGACTGTGTGCTCTGGCTTCTAATAATTGCCCTAATAAAACCAAGGTTAAAATAACAGTTGTGGCTTCAAAATAGACAAAAACTGTTCCTGCTTCTGTTTTAAATTGCTCTGGAAACACATCAGGAAAAAACATAGCCACTAAACTAAATATCCAAGCGACTCCTGTACCAATACCTATTAAGGTAAACATGTTTAGGTTCATGGTTATAATAGATTTCCAAGCACGTTCAAAAAAC
>CAZEUV010000157.1:0-2903 GCA_964515285.1 uncultured Maribacter sp.
TTATATGTTTCTGCATATAAATTAAAAATAATTATAAAATTGTTTTAGATTTGTGCAAGTTGGCATAGGACGCCAATTCAATGTCATGACACCGTTTAAACTCACAGACGAATTTTTAGCTGAAATAGAACAGCTGATCCAAGTACAAAATGATTCTGCTTTAGAATCTCTTTTGGCTGAGGTGCATTATGCCGATGTTGCCGAAATTATTGATGAGCTTCGTAAAGATGAGGCTACTTACCTTATAAAACTTCTCGATAGCGATAAAACTTCAGATGTTCTTGCTGAGTTAGATGATGATGTCAGAGAAGCTATTTTAGAAAATCTTTCCGTTAAAGAAATTGCAGAGGAGGTAGAAGAACTTGATACCGATGATGCCGCCGATATAGTTGCAAGTCTTTCAGAAGAGATTGCGCAAGGAGTTATTGCCGAAATTGAGGATCGCGATCACGCAAAAGATATTGTAGACCTGTTGCGTTATGATGAAAATTCTGCCGGTGGGCTTATGGCTAAAGAATTGGTCAAGGTCAATGAGAATTGGAACGTGTTGACCTGTGTAAAAGAAATGCGTACACAGGCCGAAAACGTCACCCGTGTACATTCAATTTATGTCATTGATGAAGAAGGAAAACTAAAGGGGCGACTGTCGCTAAAAGATCTCTTGACCACTTCAACCACCTCACCCATAAAAGATGTTTATATCACCAAGGTAGATTCTGTGAATGTGAGTGAATCGCCTGAAGATGTGGCTAACATCATGGCAAAATATGATTTAGAGGCTATTCCTGTAGTAGATGATATAGGTCGGTTAGTAGGTAGAATTACTATTGATGATATTGTAGATGTGATTCGCGAAGAAGCCGAGAAAGATTATCAAATGGCTGCAGGTATATCGCAAGATGTAGAGGCAGATGATAGCATTTGGGAACTCACCCGTGCACGCTTGCCGTGGCTGATTTTGGGTCTTTTTGGTGGAGTAGGGGCGGCGGTTATCATGGGTGGCTTTGAAGAAATGCTCAGCAAACATGCCGTACTATTTCTCTTTACTCCGTTGATTGCGGCAATGGCTGGTAATGTTGGGGTACAATCAAGCGCTATTATCGTACAAGGGTTAGCCAACGATGATTTAAAAGGAAGTATTGGAAATCGGTTACTAAAAGAAATGGCCTTGGCGACTCTGAACGGGGTTATTTTAGCTGCTATTTTATTATTGTTTACGTGGTTTTGGAAAGGTGATTTTCTCACTGCTCTGGCGATTTCTGTTTCTTTAATTGCGGTGATAATTGTAGCAGGTTTTATAGGTACGTTTACGCCCTTGTTTCTTCATAAAAAAGGTATCGACCCCGCCATTGCCACGGGACCATTTATTACTACTAGTAATGATATTTTCGGTATCTTGATATACTTTATGATTGCTAAAACTATTTTAGGTATTTAAAAAGTTGAGCGATTTCATTTTCACAGGTTCTATATAAAAAGTTTTATCACGAAATGAAATAATGAACAGCGAACAGCGGTTGACTTTTGACAAACAATAAATACAAATACATGAAACCTATAAATTTAACACAAAAACATGCCACTTTCAGCAAACATTGGCATCCACATCAAATTGCAGTTGTCGATGATATGCAGGTTCTTTTGGCAAAGATTAAGGATGAATTTGTATGGCATGCCCATGAAAAGGAAGATGAGCTTTTTCAAGTGCTGAAAGGCACCTTGTATATGAAGTTTCGTGACCGTACTGAAGTGGTAAATGAGGGTGAGATTATTGTAGTGCCAAAAGGTGTTGAGCACTGCCCCTCTACGAAAAATAGTGAAGAGGTACATATCTTGCTTTTTGAAAAATTAAGCACGGCACATACAGGTGATGTTAAAGATGAGATGACCCAAACTGAATATCCTAAAATATAAGTAGCTGATGAAGGTATTGCATTTAGATACAAACCACCCCTTGATTATTGAGCAATTCACCGCTATGGGTTTTCAGAATGATGAGGATTATACCTCTTCAAAAGAAGAAATAATGAGTAAAATACATGAATACGATGGTATCATTATTCGTAGTCGTTTTTCTTTGGATGTTGCCTTTCTTAAGAAAGCCACCAATTTAAAATTCATTGGCAGGTTGGGTGCAGGTATGGAAAACATTGATATAGCCTATGCAAAATCAAAAAATATTTTCTTGGCGGCAGCACCTGAAGGAAATAAAAATGCCGTTGGCGAACATACCTTGGGCATGTTGTTATCCCTATTCAATAAGTTGAACAAGGCGGATAGGGAAGTCCGTTCCGGAAAATGGGATCGTGAGGGAAATAGGGGAGTGGAGTTAGAGGGAAAAACCATAGGAATCATTGGCTACGGAAATATGGGCAAGGCCTTTGCCAAAAAATTGAGAGGTTTTGATGTTCATGAGGTTATCTGTTATGACATTGAAGGAAGGGTCGGTAATGATGATGCGCGCCAAGTGGGTATTTTAGAACTACAACAAAGAAGTGATGTATTGAGCCTGCACGTACCCCAAACCCCATTGACCATCAACATGATCGATACCGAGTTTATCAATGCCTTTGAAAAACCGTTTTGGTTGTTGAACACGGCACGCGGCAAATGTGTTGTTACAGGAAATTTGGTCGCTGCATTAAAATCTGGTAAAATATTGGGTGCTGGATTGGATGTATTGGAATACGAAAAAACGTCGTTCGAAGAAATGTTCACTTCGACTCCGCTCAGTGACCGCGCTGGGCATAGTCGAAGCATACCCAAGGCATTTCAGTATTTGGTCAAAGCTGAAAACGTATTACTGAGTCCGCATGTAGCGGGGTGGACCGTAGAAAGCAAAATAAAACTGGCTCAGACCGTCGTTGATAAGATCAAGGCAGAATTTTGTTAACTTTAGCTAC
>CAZEUV010000157.1:3003-5858 GCA_964515285.1 uncultured Maribacter sp.
CCAAAGCTATACGATTGGTTTGTTGGCGAGTATCCCAAATATGTAAAAACCAAATTGAATATGGGAAAAAGTTGCATCCGTTTTAAAAAAATGGAAAACATTCCATATGAACTAATAGCAGAACTGTGCACTAAGATGACCGCAAAAGAGTGGATCGTACTTTATGAGAAGAACGTTAAAAGAAAATAGCTATTTCTGTTTTCACGTAAACTAAAAATATATGTCTATGAAAAATAGAGTAACAGGTTTGGGAGGGTTTTTCTTCAAAACGGAAAACCCTGATAAAACAAAGGAATGGTACAAGCGCCACCTCGGACTCAATACCGACCAATACGGTTGTACGTTCTGGTGGAAAGACAAAGAAGGAAATAATTGCTCTACCCAATGGAGCCCGATGGCAGCCAACACCAAGTACTTTGAACCGAGCAAGAAAACGTTCATGATGAATTTTAGGGTAGAAGATTTAGTAGAACTATTGAATGTGCTCAAGAAAGAAGGCGTTACCGTAGTGGGCGAAATGGAAGAATACGAGTACGGAAAATTTGGATGGATATTAGATTTCGAAGGTAATAAAATAGAGCTTTGGGAACCGATTGACAAAGCATTTCTCTGATAGGTAAATATTTGCTACATTTAACCTAAGTATTAATCACCAAAAAAAGAGTACGATGTCAGAAGAGAATAAAGATTTAGGAGATAAGGCAGAAGATGCCTTTGATGCCGCCAAGGACAAAGCAAAAAATCTAGGAGATAAGGCAGAAGATGCCTTTGATGCCGCTAAGGACAAAGCAAAAGATCTAGGGGAACAAGCGGGTGAAAAATTCGAGGACGCCAAAGAGGCCACTCAAGAATTTGCCGAAGACGCCAAAGAAACTGCAAGTGATTTTGCGGATGATGCAAAAAAAACAGCCAATGAGTTTACCGATAGTGCCAAAGACGCTTTCAATACCTCTTCGGGCGAGAACAAGAAAATGATCGCAGGCATATTGGCCATTGTATTGGGCTGGCTCGGCATTCATAAATTCATCTTGGGGTATCAAAAAGAAGGTATTATCATGTTGGTTTTGGGGGTTTTAGGGTTTCTTACTTGTGGAATCACATCTATGATTTCAGGAATTGTCGGTTTGGTAGAAGGTATTATGTACCTGACCAAAAGCGATGAAGAGTTCTTTAATACGTACCAATCGGGAAAAAAACCTTGGTTCTAAATACATAACTTAAAAGAATACTAGGCCAAATTTTTATGATTTGGCTTTTTTATTATTATTTATCATCGTAATATTGCAATATATAAATATGAAATGGGTATAACCAAAACACAGATATTCAACAAAGAGCAAAACGAACTGGCCCTTATTCTTAAGGTTTTGTCAAACCCGGCCCGTATTGCCATACTACAATATATAAGCAGTCAAAAGGCTTGTATTTGTAATGATATCGTACATGAGATAGGTCTTGCCCAACCCACTATCTCACAGCATTTAAAAGAGCTGAAAAACAGCGACCTGATACATGGTGAAATAGATGGAAAAAAAGTATGCTACTGTATCAATTTGAAAAAATGGAAAGAAATACAGAGGCTTTTGAATTCCTTTTTTGATAAAACAAAATTTAACTGTTGCTAAAACAAACGATTATGAAAACAAATGAATTTTTATCACTTTTAAAAGAACACGCCGATAAAAGCCTACTTTTTGAATATAAGAACGGCCATTTTGTTGGGGCGAACTATCATATCACCGAAGTAAAAAACATCAGCATAGAATCAGTTGATTGTGGTGCGGGCACTGATTTTTGGAAAGAGACCATCATCCAACTTTGGGAGAGCCCCAAAGATAAAGACACTTTAGAATACATGTCGGCACACAAAGCTTTAGGTATTTTGAACAAGGTAGATAGCATGAGACCCATGGAAAAGGAAGTGGAAGTAAAGTTCGAGTACAGCAACCCCAATTTTCATACAGCACAGCTTTTTGTTCGTGATTTTGAATTAAAGAAAAACCAACTTATACTGAAATTAAGTGTGGAGCAAACAGATTGTAAAGCCAAGGAGGCCTGTGGAGTTCCGGAAGAAGCAGATAATGAAGTAAAGGCTTGTTGTGCGCCAGAGAGTGGCTGTTGCTAGTTTTTAGACACTTGTTCTGAAATAGATAAGCGATAATTTGGGGTTATTTAAAACTAAAAACCTATTTCTGAATTCATTATGTCGATTATAATAAGAATAAGACCAATGCTGGTCAATGATTGGAAAGCGGTTTCTTTGATTTATGCAGAAGGAATCGCTACAGGTTTTGCAACTTTTGAGAAAACCGTTCCATCATATGAAATTTGGAGCGATGCCCATCTTAAAGCCTGTCGTTTGGTGGCGACCGATGAGAAAAACATATTGGGTTGGGCTGCATTATCTCCTGTATCCAGTAGATGTGTTTATGGGGGTGTAGCAGAAGTGAGTGTTTATTTAGGTAAGAACCGAAGAGGTTTGGGAGTTGGCAAAATGTTGATGGAACATTTAATAGTAAAAAGTGAAACAGAGGGTCTATGGACATTACAGTCGGGAATTTTTCCAGAAAACGAGGCAAGCATCCAACTACATAGAAAAATGGGGTTTCGGTATATCGGAAAACGTGAACGGGTAGGTGAACTTGATGGAAATTGGAAGGACAATCTTCTTTTTGAAAGAAGAAGCAAAAAGGTTGGAATTGATTGATCCTTAAAATTCTTGATTTATCAAACCATAGGAGAATCTAATAATTTAAACAGATCTACCTTTGCTCGATCAATAGTAAAAGCTAAAATTCAATGAAAAACATATTAGTGCTCTGTACGGGTAATTCTTGTAGAAGCCAAATGGCACA
>CAZEUV010000158.1:0-5856 GCA_964515285.1 uncultured Maribacter sp.
TAATGTGATGTTCGGCCAATTGTTCAAAAACAGAAAAACGTTGTCTACCGTAAGTTGCCGTTTTTAAAGCCTCATAATATGGTTGCAATGATTTTTGTTTGGTGTTCGTAAGGGTTGAAAAGTTTATGGTATTGCTTTGGGGCTCTTGCGATGGATCATTGGTTTTATCCTGTGCAGTGGCTATAGAAACTGTTGAGAACAGAACTATGGCATGAAGCGTCAATTGTAACATTGAAACAGTTTTAAACCAAGCTATCGTTTTCAAGACTATTTTTTTATATCGTTTACCCCTGGAATGATTCCACGGCCAAATAACTTTATCTCGATATCGTTTTTTCTTGCGAATAATGTAATTTCCTTATCATAGATTTCGTATAATTTATCTTGTATATTGTAAATGCTATCTAAATAGGTATTGTAAGGTTCAATATTGTTGACGAGCTCCTCACTGGTCAGCGAGTTGCCAACGATTTTGAATAACTCTATCGTCTTTGGGTTTTGGGCACAGTTGATATCGTTGCTCAGTAGATCAATAGCCGCTTTTATCATAGGATCGGATTCTTTATTGCCTAAGAGGTCTTTCAGGTCTTTTAGTATGATCTGATGTCCTTGAGTGAAAAGAGCGGTTCGTCCTGCTAAGTCGAGGCTGTCAACTTGAAAACCTTCGTTGAGTCTTTCAATATGACCTTCAAATTCAAAAAAACTATTACTAGAATTGCCTCCTCCCACGGCCGTATTGTAGTAATCTATTGGTTTGTTGAAGGAACACGATACACAAGTTGCGATTAAAATAAAAAATAGACTGTTTTTCATTATTTTGTTTTGGTGGGTTTATTAAAGAACCCGAGATAAGTTCAAATAGTCGTATCACCCAAAACAAGGATGTACATCGTAATTTGAACGATTGAAAATTATACTGGGTTCACTACTAAGCTAACTATTCTTTTTAGACATTATTGAACAAAGGTGCAATTTTTTGAAGGGCATGTGTATCCCTTTTATAGCGAATTGCGCATCCCTGAAAACAGGGGTTGCATTTTTGTGAATTCTCTAGGGTGCATTACTTCTTAATTTTCAAAGTGAAGAATTTTAAATTTATTTAGATGGAGTTTTCACAAAAAGAATCGCCTCACTATTTTTAATTACCTTGTACTAAAATAGGACAACCTTGATAAAGCCGGTATTTATAGTGATAGCACTTATGTTCGATAATGGCCTATACTCCTACTCCTACCATCCATTTGAAACTTAAGAATGATAAAATGAATAAATTTCTAGCTGAAATATTAGAACAGCCAATTGCTTTAGAGAAAACACTCAATTATTATACTGACCTAGAGGGGAAGGATGTTTTAGAAAGTGTTAAAAAAGTATTCAACGAAAACAACTTTGAGCAAATTGTTTTTACGGGTATGGGAAGCTCCTATTTCACTTCGTATGCGGCTTCTTCACTATTCAATTCTTTAGAAATACCTTCTTTTGTTATTAATACAAGTGAATTGCTGCATTATAACATTTCCATACTAGAGAAAAGAACAGTGTTGATTTGTGTTTCTCAATCAGGTGAAAGTTTTGAAATACGTGAATTATTAAAAATTATTCCATCAAGTGTTTTTTGTATTGGAATTAGTAATGAAGAACATAGTACGCTGGCCAAGTTTGCTAATATCGTTTTACTGAGCAGAGCAGGAAGGGAAGACATGACTTCTACAAAATCGTACATATCCACAACATTAGTTTCATTTATTCTAGGATGGTCACTTGCCGGAAAATGGTATGATGACAGAATAAATGCTATCCATGAATTAATCGAAAACTTTAAAACCAACCTTGTTGATTATCATTCGAGGGTCGATAAAACAATTGCCTTCTTAGGAGAATTACCTGCCTTGTCAATTATTGCAAGGGGGCCGTGTATTTCAACAGCACATCAAAGTGGGTTAATGTTTAAGGAAACAACAAAAATACCTGCCTTTGGTATTTTAGGTGGTGAGTTTAGGCATGGCCCTATGGAAATGGTGCAAGAAGGGTTTAAATCCATCCTATTTGCAGCAAAGGGTAGAACACTGGTTCAAAGTTTAAAAATGGCAGAAGATATTGCCCGTTTTGGTGGTAAGGTCGTTTTAATTACAAATACTGAAACTAATTTGACCCATAACAACATTTTGACCGTATACATAGAAGAACAAGATGAATTTTTATTTTCAATTCAAAGTATAATCCCAATACAATTGTTTTTGGATTCTTATGCAAAACAAAAAGGGTATGAAGCAGGTGCATTTGCTCATGGTGCAAAAATAACAGAAGTTGAATAAGCAAACTATGAATGAACGTAAAACCTATTGCTCTTGTACAGAAGAACAAAAAATGAAAAGGTTATGAGAAGTATTGATGACTTATTGTACTATGTGCCCGTTTTTAGCTTTCTAACAGTACTTGTTATTGGTTGTGGCACATCGTCTGATGATGCCCCAAAATCTGTCGCTGATATTACAAAAAGTGTAAAATTGGCAATACCCACTGACAATAAAATTTACCATGCCGCTTACCCTGATTTTGGGGGTGCTGAAGATGTTGTTACTAAGAGTAGAATCGATGAATACGAGACTCTTGCCGGGAAAAATATTATCTGGGCCTATTTTTCGAATAATTGGACAGCGGAAAAGGGAGGCATAAAATTTCCTAAAAACGATGTGGAAACAATCAGTAAGCAAGGTGTAGTGCCATTTATTCGAATGATGCCACGTTCTAACTTTGAGGAAGGAGGGCCTGATCCAGTTTATATTATGGATGCTTATCTGTCGGGTCAATTCGATGCTGACCTTGAACAATGGGCACGTGATGCCAAAGCATTTGAAAAACCACTACTGGTTGAATTTGGTACAGAAGTGAATGGTGAATGGTTTCCATGGAACGCAAAATGGAACGGTGCGGACTCTACCGATTATGGAGATCCCGATCTATTTGATGGTATGGAAAAATTCAGGGATGTATACAGACGTATCATTACTATTTGTAATGAACAAGGCGTAAAGAACATTACTTGGTTCTACCATATTAATGCCAATAGCTATCCTGTTGAAGACTGGAATACGGTAGAGGGATATTACCCTGGTGACGAATATATTGATTGGATCGGTATTAGTGTGTATGGAGCTCAATTACCCGATGAGGATGTACAGTCTTTTGAAGGTATTTTAAATGACTCTTGGAACGAGATCAAAGGTATTTCGCTCGAAGGAAAACCCATCGCCGTTTTAGAATGGGGAATTATAGACTACCCCAAATTCAACAAACCACTATGGATCGGCGATGCCATAAAATCAATTATGCCAGAGGGGAATTATTATCCCCAGATAAAAGCAATAAGCTATTGGCATGAAAATTTCGATGAGACAAACTTACGGATCGATTCTTCACCCGAATCCCTTGCTGCTTATAAAGAGACAATTAGCGACCCAATATTTATTGCCGAGCCTACTTTTGTGATAAAATGATCTTTAGTGAAAATCATAAACATATACAGTTAAAACGTAAACATTCTCAAATGCTTCTTTTGTCTAAGATAGATGTCATGATGATTTTGGCATGGATCCGTGAATTTTCTATAAACCATTTGTGGGTTTCCATACCTCCACATATAACTCCCGCTAAATAGAGTCCTTTTACATTGGTCTCCATGGTTTCGGGATCGTACTCAGGAAGTCTTTTGTCATCGCTTGTCAAATGAATGCCCATTTTTGTAAGAAAGTCAAAATCGGGCATATACCCGGTCAGAGCCAGTACAAAGTCGTTTTTTAGGTGTACAATGCCCTCAGGGGTATCTATTATAACCTTATCTTCTTGTATTTCCTTTACGTTTGAATTGAAATAGGCCTTAATGCTACCTTCCTCGATTCTATTAATGATGTCAGGGCGTACCCAATATTTGACACGTTTGCCAATCTCTGGTTCACGAACGACCAAAGTTACATCGGCTCCTTTTCTATAGCTTTCCAAGGCTGCATCAACAGATGAGTTACTTGCGCCGATAACGGTCAATTTTTGGCTGGCATAAAAATGAGGATCTTTGTAGTAGTGAGACACTTTGGGCAGCTTTTCTCCAGGAATGTTCAATAGATTGGGTAGGTCATAAAACCCTGTGGCAATGATTACATGGGTGGCCGTATACGTGTCCTTGTCCGAGATAATGGTAAACCCTTCATTGAACCTGTTCACCTCTAAGACTTTTTCAAAAAGGCGAATGTTCAATTCGTTGCTGGTGACAATTCTTCTGTAATACTCCAACGCCTCATTTCTTCTTGGTTTTGTCTCATTGCTTATAAACGGTACATTGCCAATCTCCAAACGTTCTGAAGAGGAAAAGAACTGCATATTTATAGGATAGTTATAAAGCGAGTTTACTATAGGTCCTTTTTCAAGAATGACATAGCTCAATCCCTTTTTTTTGGCTTCTAGCCCACAGGCGATTCCTATGGGTCCTCCCCCGACGATGACAATATCTATTTTTTCCATATTAAAAAGCGAAGGGTTGCCCCTGAAATCTACATTTTTGATAGGGGCAAAGCTAGGTAATTTATCGCAAAGTCTATGTATGAAATTCCACTGTGCATATCAATGATCTTCGTTTTCAGTTGGTGTTTGATATGATAATTATCATTCTTTTCACGGTTAAGAATATTGAACTTTATAACATAATCCAAAATTCAAAATTATGAGCGTAAGACAAAGAATTCCCGTATCGACCATTATGACCACGAACTTAATTTCATTGAACGTAACCGATGGGTTAGACAAGGCTGAACAATTATTTAAGAAAAATGGTATTAGGCACATTCCAGTAATAAACGGAGATGAAATCATAGGAATGTTGAGCTTGACAGATCTACTTCGAATCAGTTTTGCAGATGGAGCCTATGAAGATGAGGAGAACGTAGAAACTATTGTGTATAATATGTTCAGCATTCAGCAGGTAATGGCAAAAAATCTAAAGAGCGTCTCCCCTGATACCACCATCAAGGAAGTTGCGGAAATATTGGCAACAAAGGAATTTCATGCTTTGCCAGTGGTAGAGAACGAAAAATTGGTCGGTATTGTAACTACTACAGATTTGATAGAGTATCTGTTAGAACAATACTAACTGTTGGCAATTTGAGAAATATGGGCAATGGTGGCCGTGGGGTTTTGTGATTTGAACACAAAGCTTCCGGCTACCAAAACATCGGCACCGGCATCTACGAGTTTTTTTGCATTGCCATCGGTTACGCCCCCATCGATCTCGATTAGGGTATTTGTCCCTTTTCTTTGAATAAGCTCTTTCAGGGCTTTTACCTTGTCATAGGTATTTTCAATAAAAGATTGCCCACCAAAACCGGGGTTTACACTCATCATGCAGACCAAATCTATATCATTGATGGTATCTTCCAATAGGTTGATGTTCGTATGCGGATTCAAGGCTACACCTGCCTGCATACCTTCTGCTTTTATGGCTTGTAAGGTTCGGTGCAGATGTGTACACGCCTCGTAGTGAACACTAAGTATATTAGCCCCTATTTCAGCAAAAGTCTTGATATAGCGGTCGGGGTCTACAATCATCAAATGTACATCAAGTGGTTTTGTGGCATGCTTTGCTATTACTTTGACTACGGGCATTCCGTAGGATATATTAGGAACAAAAACGCCATCCATAACATCAATATGGTGCCAATCGGCCTCACTTTGGTTGACCATTTCCACATCGTGTTGTAGGTTTCCGAAATCTGCTGCTAGAAGGGAAGGGGCGATTTTGATTTTGCTCATTTTATATTGAATCGGTATGTTTTGTGCAAAAGTAATGAATTGCGATCATTCTATTTT
>CAZEUV010000159.1:0-5843 GCA_964515285.1 uncultured Maribacter sp.
CGAAACCCTAATTTAGTAAAATGAATGCCAATACCCTACAAACCCCTATTACCTACCTTAAAGGTGTAGGCCCCAACAGGGCGGAAACCTTTGCCTCTGAACTGGGTATTCATACCTATCAAGATTTGCTCAACCTCTTCCCTAACCGGTATATCGATAAGACCCAGTACTATAAAATCGGACAGTTACAAAACAGTAGTGCCGATGTGCAGGTAATCGGTAAGATCGTCAATATCAAAACCATTGAGCAAAAAAAAGGAAAACGCCTAGTCGCCAAATTCGTTGATGAAACGGGCAGTATGGAGCTCGTTTGGTTCAGGGGCCAAAAATGGATCCGTGAAAACCTAAAACTCAATACACCCTACGTGATTTTTGGCAAATGCAACCGCTACGGGCAAACCTTCTCAATGCCCCACCCAGAAATGGAACTGTTAAAAGATCACGAACAAGGCTTGAAAATTGCCATGCAGCCCATTTACCCTTCCACCGAGAAACTGAGTAACAAAGGCATGACCAATAGGGTCATCAGCAAACTGATCCAGCAACTGTTCATAGAGACCAAGGGGCAGTTTTCTGAAACACTGTCAGATACCATTTTACATGAACTAAAATTATTGCCCAAGGGCGAGTCACTTTTTAACATCCATTTTCCGAAAAATCAGGCGTTGTTGGCAAAGGCACAGTTTCGATTAAAATTCGAAGAGCTGTTTTATGTACAATTGCAATTGATCTCAAAAAAAATGTTGCGAAAGCAAAAAGTAAAAGGCTTTAATTTTGACCAAGTGGGCGAACACTTCAATGTCTTCTATAACGACCATCTTCCCTTTGAGCTTACGGGAGCACAGAAAAGAGTGCTCAAAGAAATTCGTTCTGATCTGGGCAGCAATGCCCAAATGAACCGTTTGTTACAGGGCGATGTGGGTTCAGGCAAAACCATTGTTGCCATAATGGCCATGTTGTTGGCCATTGACAATGGCTACCAAGCCTGTTTGATGGCACCTACCGAAATTCTCGCCAACCAACATTATAATGGCATCACTGAATTATTGGAGGGTCTTGGTACCAACTGTGCCCTTTTGACCGGGTCGGTAAAAAAATCGGTGCGCAAAATCATACACGAGCAATTAGAGAATGGTGAACTCCATATTTTAATAGGCACACATGCCTTATTGGAAGACAAGGTACAATACAAGAATCTCGGCTTGGCGATCGTTGATGAACAACATCGGTTTGGGGTAGCTCAACGATCGAAATTGTGGCATAAAAATGAATACCCACCGCATATATTGGTCATGACCGCTACGCCCATACCGAGAACCTTGGCGATGAGCCTCTATGGTGATCTTGATATTTCGGTCATTGATGAGCTGCCCCCTGGGCGAAAACCCATAAAGACCGTACATCGGTTTGACTCAAATCGCTTAAAGGTATTTAGATTTGTTCGCGATGAGATCAAAAAAGGAAGACAGGTATATATCGTTTACCCCCTGATCCAAGAATCGGAAGCATTGGATTATAAAGATCTAATGGACGGTTATGAGAGTATCGCTAGAGACTTTCCCCTACCCGACTATCAAATATCGATCGTACACGGAAAAATGAAGTCCGCCGACAAAGATTATGAAATGAACCGTTTTGTAAAGGGCGAAACGCATATCATGGTAGCTACAACGGTTATCGAGGTTGGGGTTAATGTACCCAACGCTTCCGTAATGATTATTGAAAGTGCCGAACGTTTTGGCTTGTCGCAGTTGCATCAATTACGTGGTCGTATCGGTCGTGGTGCAGAACAGAGCTATAATATTCTAATGACCAGCCATAAACTATCCGCAGAAGCGAAAACGAGATTACGTACCATGGTGCAAACGAACGATGGTTTTGAAATTGCCGAAATCGATCTACGGCTTAGAGGCCCGGGCGATCTGATGGGTACACAACAAAGTGGAATTCTGAACCTAAAGATCGCCGATATTGTCAAGGACCATGAAATTCTTAAAACCGCACGTCATTATGCAATACAACTTTTAAAAAACGATTCCCTATTGCAAAAGCCCGATAATTTGGTCATCAGACACGCCTATGCACAATTGGTGAAGTTCAAAAATATATGGAATTATATTAGTTGAACATCGTAATTTTAATTTCTTATGACTTCCAAAAAACCCTTAGTTTTAATAGCTTTACAGGCTTAGAATAAAAAGAATTATGAGTCCACATAAAACACTATTCGATAAAGTTTGGGATTCTCACATAATCCACCGAATTGAAAATGGCCCAGATGTACTGTTCATCGACCGTCACTTGGTACATGAGGTGACGAGTCCTGTAGCCTTCTTAGGGCTTAAGAATAGAAATATCAGGGTAATGCATCCTGAAAAAACATTTGCAACGGCAGATCACAACACCCCTACGATCAACCAGCATCTACCTGTTGCAGATCCTTTGTCGGCCAATCAGTTAAAAGCCTTGGAGGAAAACTCCAATGAATATGGTATTTCATATTGGGGTTTGGGTCATGAAAAAAACGGAATCGTACACGTAGTCGGTCCTGAATACGGTATTACCCAACCCGGTGCTACGATCGTTTGTGGCGACTCACATACCTCTACCCACGGTGCTTTCGGTGCAATTGCTTTTGGTATTGGCACTTCAGAGGTTGAAATGGTCATGGCCACCCAATGTATTATGCAGCCTAAACCAAAAAAAATGCAAATCAATATCAATGGTTCGTTGAGCAAAGCGGTTACTCCCAAAGATGTCGCCTTGTTCATTATATCGCAATTGACCACTTCGGGTGCTACTGGGTATTTTGTGGAATATGCTGGTAATGTATTTAGAGATATGACGATGGAAGGTCGTATGACGGTTTGTAATCTCAGTATAGAAATGGGCGCTAGAGGAGGTATGATCGCCCCTGACGAAAAAACATTCGACTATGTAAAGGGAAGAGAATTCACTCCAAAAGGGGAAGCATGGAACACAGCAATGGACTATTGGCAGACCCTGTACACCGATGAGGGTGCAAGTTTCGATAAAGAACTGACATTTGACGGTTCTTCAATTGAACCGATGATAACCTATGGCACCAACCCGGGCATGGGTATGGGTATCAAAAATGATATTCCCTCTGCGGATACCATCCAAGGTGGCGTATCTACGTATAAAAAGTCGTTACAATATATGGCCTTCGAGGAAGGTGATGCTATGATCGGAAAATCTATCGATTTTGTATTCTTGGGAAGTTGCACCAACGGTAGAATTGAAGATTTCAGGGCTTTTGCCTCCATAGTAAAAGGCCGCCAAAAGGCCGAAAATGTTACTGCTTGGTTGGTGCCGGGATCCCATAAGGTAGAATCGGCCATAAAAGAAGAAGGCATTTTGGATATTCTCACAGATGCAGGCTTTGAACTTCGCGAGCCAGGTTGTTCAGCCTGTTTGGCGATGAACGACGATAAAGTTCCCGCTGGAAAATTAGCGGTAAGTACCTCAAACAGAAATTTCGAAGGCAGACAGGGGCCAGGTTCAAGAACCTTATTGGCGAGTCCGTTAGTTGCGGCGGCGGCGGCGGTAACGGGGAAAGTAACCGATCCGCGAGAATTGATGGCATTGGAAACGGTATAATAAATAAGCATAAAAAAATGGCATACGATAAATTCAATACACTTAAAACGACTGCAGCACCCCTTCCGATAGAGAATGTGGATACCGATCAGATTATTCCTGCACGTTTTTTAAAAGCAACTGAACGCAAAGGTTTTGGCGATAATCTGTTTCGAGATTGGCGCTATGACCAAGATGGTTCACCAAAGAACGATTTCGTCCTTAATAACCCTAAATACAACGGTAAGATATTGGTAGGCGGTAAAAATTTCGGCTCTGGTTCTTCAAGAGAACACGCTGCATGGGCTGTTTATGACTACGGATTCCGTTGTGTGGTATCCAGTTTTTTTGCCGATATTTTTAGGGGCAATTGCTTGAATATTGGCGTATTGCCGGTCCAGGTAAGCGCTGAATTTCTTCAAAAGATATTCGCTGCAATAGATAAAGACCCAAAGGCAGAATTTGAAGTGAGCCTACCTGAACAAACTATAACCATCACAACAACGGGTGAAAGTGAATCTTTTGACATCAATGACTATAAAAAGAACAATATGTTGAACGGTTACGATGATATTGACTATTTGTTGAACATCAAAGAAGAGATTGAGGCGTTTGCCCAAAACACCCCATTATAAACAGCGGCTTCGGCTACGCTCAGTCGCCGGAAATGGTGGCTGAGCGTAGCCGAAGTCCAAGGATACAGAAACAAGCCTTCGTAAAATGAAAAGAAAGATCGAAATCATGGATACCACCCTTCGGGATGGCGAACAAACCTCAGGGGTATCTTTTTCAGCATCTGAAAAACTCACGCTGGCAAAACTATTGTTGGAAGAACTTAACGTTGACCGAATCGAAGTGGCATCAGCACGTGTATCAAAGGGCGAATTGCTGGCCGTTCAACAAATCACCAAATGGGCGGCGACCAAGAAATATTTGAATCGAATAGAAGTTCTGACCTTTGTAGATGGCGGGGTTTCTTTAAAATGGATGGAGAAAGCGGGAGCGAAATCACAAAATTTATTGACCAAAGGCTCTCTAAACCATTTAAAGTACCAACTAAAGAAAACGCCCAAACAGCATTTTAAAGAGGTAGCGACTATTTTTTCATCCGCAGAAAAAAAAGGAATCATCAACAATATTTATTTAGAGGATTGGAGCAATGGTATGCGAAACTCTAAAGCATATGTTTTTCAATTTTTAGATTTTCTTTCTACCCAACCTATAAAAAGAGTATTACTGCCTGACACACTGGGCATACTTACCTATAACGAAACCTTCGATTTTATTTCAGAAATTACCGAGAAGTATCCGAAATTACATATTGACTTTCATGGCCATAATGACTATGACCTTGGAGTAGCCAATATTATGGAAGCCGTAAAAGCCGGTTGCCATGGTTTACACCTTACTGTAAATGGTATGGGCGAACGTGCGGGTAACGCCCCAATGGCAAGTGCTGTTGCGGTAATAAATGACTTTTTGACCGATATTGAGATCAATGTAAATGAATCTTCCCTATTTAAAGTAAGTAAACTGGTTTCGGCATTCACGGGTTTTGGTATTCCTGCCAACAAACCTATCGTTGGAGATAACGTGTTTACACAAACTGCTGGAATACACGCTGATGGAGATAGTAAAATGAATTTATACTTCAACAATCTTTTGCCTGAACGTTTTGGAAGGAAACGTAAATACGCTCTTGGTAAAATGTCAGGAAAGGCCAATATTCAAAAAAACTTGCAAGAACTGGGGCTCACCTTGAATGATGAGGAACTAAGAAAGGTTACTGCCCGCATCATAGAACTTGGCGATAAGAAAGAACGGGTCACCAAAGGGGATTTGCCCTATATAATCTCAGATGTTCTCGATAACGAATCCGTTCAGCAAAAAATATTCATAAAATCATATGTATTGACCCACTCGAAAGGCTTGAAGCCCTCTACCACGGTATCTGTGGAAATCAATGGAACGCTATATGAAGAACATGCTCAGGGAGACGGGCAATATGATGCTTTTATGAATGCACTGGGAAAATTGTATGCATCTAGAAAAATGCAACTTCCCAATCTAATTGATTATGCTGTGCGAATACCGCCTGGCAGTAATTCAGATGCGCTTTGCGAAACCATTATCACTTGGGAGACCCATGGCAAGGAATTCACCTCAAGAGGACTAGATTCCGACCAGACCGTTTCGGCAATAAAGGCCACTGAAAAAATGTTGAATATCATATAAAACCAATA
>CAZEUV010000160.1:0-5826 GCA_964515285.1 uncultured Maribacter sp.
GCAAGGGAATCTGTTTTTTAATGGTCTCTAAATGTTCTGCAGGTATTTTTTCTACCATCTCGGTCAGGGTAAAACCGGGGGCGAGGGCATTCGCGGTAATTCCGTATTTACCCAATTCCATCGTCCATGTTTTGGCCATGGCAATGACCCCTGCCTTAGTGGCCGAATAATTAGTCTGCCCAAAATTACCTCGCAACCCTACATTGGAGGCTGCCGATACAATACGACCATAACCCGCTTCCTTCATATAAGGCACTACAGCCTGTGCACAGAGGAAAACTCCTTTTAGGTTTACATCGATTACGGCATCCCATTCTTCTTCGCTCATTTTTTGCAAGGTCTTGTCTCTAGTGATTCCTGCATTATTGATGAGAATATCAATTTTACCGTACTTGGTATTTACTTCGGCCGTGGCTTTTTGAACAGCTTCTTTATCGGTTACCGAAATTTTATGAAACTCGGCTTTACCACCTTTATCGTTAATTGTATTTGCTGTTTCCGTGCCTTGTTCCAACAAATCCCATATAATTACCGTTGCTCCTTCTTGGGCGAATAATTCTGAAACGGCCTTGCCAATTCCCCTTGCGCCACCTGTTACAATAGCCACTTTATTCTTTAGTCTCATATTTATTTTTTACATTTTAGACCTACTAGGTTTTCAAAACCTAGTAGGTCCGGTTTTATTACATTGCTATCACCACTTTCCCTTTTACTTTTCTATTCATCATTTCTTCCAAGGCTTTTGGTGCTTCTGCTAAAGAATAAATGGCATGTATATGAGGTTTTAGTTTCCCTTCACCGTACCACTGCATTAATTGCATGGTATTCTTCATGTTTTCTTTCGGAGTTTTCATAGCAAAACTTCCCCAGAAAACCCCCACAATAGCGCAGCCTTTCAACAAGGTCAAGTTCAAGGGTATTTTGGGTATTTCACCTGCTGCAAAACCGACGACCAAATACCGACCTTGCCAAGCCATACCTCGAATAGCCTTCTCAGAATAATCACCGCCAACGGGATCATAAATAACATCAACCCCTTTACCCCCTGTAAGTTCCTTTATTCTTTCTTTTAAATTTTCTTTGGAATAATCAATGGTTTCATCTGCACCATATTTTTTGCACAGCGCTAATTTATCGGCTGAAGAGGCTGCCGCTATTACTTTGGCTCCCATAAGTTTACCCAATTCCACCGCTGCCAAGCCAACGCCGCCCGAGGCGCCCAGTAGCAATAAGGTCTCTCCGTTTTTTAGGTTCCCCCTATCTTTTAACGCATAATAGGAAGTGCCATAGGCCATCATAAACGAGGCGGCTATAGGGAAATTCATCTGTGGTGGTTTTAGAAAACAGGCATTTGCAGGCACGATAACTTCTTCGGCAAAGCCACCGTTCATCACAAAACCAAAGACCTCATCACCTTTTTTAACGTGGGTAACCCCCTCACCTACTTCTTTAACAATACCGGCAATATCACTACCAGGCGTGAAGGGCAATTCAGGTTTAAACTGATACAGTCCCTGAATAATCAAGGTGTCAGGAAAATTCACCCCACAGGCTTTTACCTCAACCAGCACCTCTTTTTCTTTGGGCGTCAATGACGCTACTTCTTCAAAGGCCAAACTAGATGGCGGACCGAACTTTTTACAGACTATTGCTTTCACGTTTTTTTGTTTCTGGTTTCTGGTTTCTGTGTAAATGGAATAATGATTGAATTTGTGAATGAGTGAAGAGGCATTGTTTAATTCCTTCTATCCTTCATTGTTACATTAAATCATTGTTTCATTGCCTACTGACTTCGACTGCGCTCAGTCTGACAACTGTTTCCTGTTTCCTGAATTCGACTGCGCTCAGTCTGACAACTGTTTACTTACAACTTCACCTTATTCCTCAATTACTTTCAGCACTAATTTTCCCATTTTATCACCAGTAAATAGGCGTTGATAGGTTTCGTTGAAATTCTCGATTCCCTCGTACACATCCTCTTTGCTCTTCAATTTTCCCTGCATCATCCACATACCCATTTCTTGGGCTGCTTTGCCATAATCTTTCGCATAATCTAATACTACCATGCCTTTCATGCTTGCCCTGTTGACCAATAATGACAAATAGTTACTGGGACCTTTTACTTCTTCCTTTTCATTATTGTTGTATTGCGAAATAGCTCCGCAAATAACAATACGGGCATTCAGTCTAAGACGGGCCAAAGCGGCATTTAAAATCTCGCCCCCAACATTGTCAAAATACACATCTATTCCCTTTGGGCATTCTCTTTTCATAGCCTCTGAAAGATCTTCTGATTTATAATCAATGGCACCATCAAAACCCAAGGCATCAACAATGTATTTACATTTTGCCTCTCCTCCTGCAATACCAATGACCTTACACCCTTTTATTTTGGCAATCTGACCAACAATACTACCTACAGCACCTGCGGCACCTGAAACCAGTACTATGTCACCCTCCTTGATTTTTGCAACTTCTAAAATTCCGAAATAGGCCGTCATACCGGGCATGCCCAAAGCACCAATATAAGTGGTCATTGGGGCTAGCTCAGGATCTACCTTATACCATTGGTCACCATTGGTCACTACATATTGTTGCACACCGCCCCAACCTGAGAGACAATCGCCTTCTTTGAATTTAGGATGATTATTGGCTTTGATTACCTTACCGATAGATCCTGCCCTCATAACCTCATCAATTTGAACGGGAGCGATGTACGACTTTCTATCGTTCATCCACCCACGCATGGCGGGATCTAACGATATATAATGGTGTTGAATCAAGACCTCGCCATCACCCGGTTCAGGAATTGCACTCGACTCTAACGCCCAAGTATTCGCATCGGTATTTCCAGTGGGGCGTTGTTTGAAAATTATTTGTTTGTTCATTCCGTTTGTTTTTTTAATTTATTTACGCTGAAGGTTATCGACAAAAGCTTTCATTTTTGCTCGAATATTCGGATGCCACCATAGTTGAACGGCCTCGTTCAAATCTTTTGAAGCATCGGCTTCAATACCGTTTAACCATTGTTTTCTGAGTTTCTTTTTGGTATTCTTAAAAATGGACTCGTCAGCTCGTAAATACTGCTGCATTTTTTTCTCGGCCTGTGACAGTACATCTTCCAAAGAAACTACCTCATCAATTAAACCACTGGTAAGTGCTTCTTTAGCTGTTAATAATTTACCTTCTAGAAGATACTGGTTTGCCTTACTGTTTCCTAACCAAAAAGCATAGGCAGTTACGAGGTTGTTCGATACCTGTATATTGACCGCCACCTCATTGAGTCCGATTGTATACTTTTCATCATCGGCCATTACCCGATAATCAGCCGCAATGGCAAGAACACAACCGCCAGCTGGAGCATAACCCGTAAGGGCACACACCAAAGGTTTTGTAAACCTAGCCAATTGAATGTGCAAACTACCGAAAGCCGCAAAGAATGTCTCAATCTGCGATTTGTCATACCCATAAAGTTCAATAACATCTAAACCTGCAGAGAAAAAATGAGGTATTCCTGTTAGCACGACTCCCTTCACAGATTCATCGTGTAACAGATCGTCAAAGACGGTGCTGAGTTCGTTTACCATTTGTTGGTTAATGGCATTGACTTTTCCCCTATTGAGCTGTACAATAGTGTAGTTTTCTTTTTTTGTTAGTTGTATTGTGTTCATGTTATTCAAGTTTACCTGCCGAAGGCATGGTTCAAGTTTGTGGTTTCTGGTTACTAATTACTGTTCACTAACCACTGTTTACTAGTTTTTTTCAAAGCGATATTCCGCCATCCAAAGTAAGGGTCTGCCCTGTAATAAATTTTGTGCTGTCAGATGCTAGCCATACAATGGCCTCGGCTATTTCCTCTGCTTTACCATAACGTTTCATGGGGATGAGTTTTTTTAGTATATCATCCATATCAGGCCGTACGCTTAATAAGCGATCTAATAAGGCAGATTCAGTATACCCAGGACACACAGCATTCACTCGAATATTTTTTGAGGCATACTCGAGTGCGGCAGATTTGGTCATACCTACCACTGCAAATTTACTGGCGCAATATGATAGGTTGTTGGCCGAGGCTTTTAATCCGGCAAGGGAGGCAATATTTACAATACTTCCGCTTTCTTGCTTTTGCATTTGTAGCAAGGCCTGTTTCATGCCATAAAAAACACCGGTTTGGTTGACGGCAATGACCTTATCCCAATCCTCCAAAGAATATTCTGCAGTTTTGGCCATTATTTTCGGGCCTCTTCCTGCATTGTTAACCATAACATCTAAACGACCAAACTGCGTTACCGTTTTATCTATTAACTGTTCTACCTCATCGTAGTTGGTCACATCAGTTTTTAGCATAATAGCCGTACCGCCACTACCCTTAATTTCATCAACAACTTCTTGGGCGGTTTCCTCATTAAAATCAGACACCACTACCTTGGCACCAAAGCTGGCAAAATGTTTTGCCGTTGCAGCCCCTATACCAGACCCTGCACCTGTTACGATTACTATTTTATCTTTTACCTGCATAATTTTGTTTTATAGAATTACTCATCAATCTATTTTATTCGTTTGTATCGCCTTTAAAGCTACATTACAACAAAGCGCCGAGGCCTGATTCAAATTCGCAAAACGTTTATCAGCAGTATACCCCATCTTATACCGATAATAAATCTGCTGGGCAATGACCGCTATTTTAAAGAGTCCGTATACATAGTAGAACACCAAATGGTCTACTTGCTGACCACTTTTTTTCGCGTACTGCTCCACAATATCACTTCTACTGGGGTTTCCTTTAAAAATAGTTGGTGAGGGAATACCCTGTTTCACAAACTCATGATCGCCCTGCATAGTCCAATAGCCCAATGAGGTGCCTAGATCCATCAAGGGGTCGCCAAGGGTGGCCATTTCCCAATCGAGAACGGCGGTTACGGCTTGCCAGCTATTATCTTCAAAGACCACATTGTCGTATTTATAATCATTGTGAATCAGACTATGGTTATACGTACGAGGTTGGTTGTCTTGCATCCATCGCATGATCTTTTCGGCCGCAGGAACATCTTCGGTGGCTGCTTTTAAATATTGTTTGCCCCAATTGGTAACCTGTCTTTCTACATAGCCATTTGGTCTTCCTAAATCTGCCAAACCCAAGGCCTTATAATCTACTTGATGTAATTCAATCAGTGTGTTTAACCACGAATCAGCAATTATACTATACTCCGAAGACGGTATGGCCAACTCCTTTGCTTTTCGGTAGCTTAATATAATACCGTTTACTTTTTCCATAATATAAAAAGACGACCCGATAACTGCCTCGTCTTCGGTATAGGCATACATCTTCGGAACCTTTGAAAAAGAACCATTCAATGCCTTTTGCACTTTGTATTCACGCCCCATATCATGCCCCCTTTTTATGGCGCCTTTAGGCGGATGACGGAGTACATATTCTTTATTTTCTATTTTCAACAAATATGTTAGATTAGAATACCCATGGGTAAATTGCTCTACCTGTAATTCACTATTTACCAGATTAATGAGATTGTTTTTATAAAGAAACTGGTTGAGGGTTTCTTCATTGAGTTCTTCTCCTTTTCGTACCTGTTGTTTTTGCTTTTTGGGCATTCTAATTTGTCTTTTGGTTTAAACCTATAAGGTTGAAAAAACCTCGCAAGTCTTTTCATGGTGTCTTCTACTCCGTTGTATATTTTTTTATCACACTCTTTCCCAATTGATACATATGTACCTCATCAGGACCATCAGCTAGACGAAGCATTCTGGCCGCAGCAAAATAATGCGCCAAGGGAGTGTCAGCACTTACTCCTTTTCCTCCGTGAATTT
>CAZEUV010000161.1:0-5776 GCA_964515285.1 uncultured Maribacter sp.
AACAGTTTTCCCCTCTAGAAAGAGGCCTCGAGATTTCGGGGAAGAGAGTGTTACAAACACCTCTTTTCCTACTTATTAATTGCTTAGCCTGCGACTAAACCTCAATTTCGCAATTCTGTTACTTCCTGCGGCATAGGCCACCGTATCGTTTAAAAATCGAATAGTATAAAAAGATTCATCTGATAGCCTTGACCAAGTGCCACCCATGTCTTTGGAATATGAGATTCCCGTAAACCCAATGGCAACGATTTCGTTTCCTTTCGAGCCGGGTACGAATTGCACACAACTTTTATATGATGGATCTTGACCATCGGCAATTAGCTTCCATGTTTTACCGCCATCTTTTGTAATTGCCTTGTTGGCTCTGTTGTTCTCAGGGTTCAAATAGTCTCCCCCAATGACCATTCCAATATTATCATCATAAAAATCAATGGAATAAATGCCTTCCGTATCCTTTTTATTTGCGATTGGTGTTTGGAATGCTTGCCATGTTCTTCCCTTATCCCCAGAAAATAAAACTCGCCCGCTCGTGGTAGCAATCCAAGTTTTATCGCCTATTGTTTTAATATTGGTATTGCTTGCTGCAAAGGCTCCTTCATTTTCAATTCCCAAAGGCAGTTCCGAACAGGGTTGTTTCAACCAAGTGTTTCCGTCATCCCTTGTGATAATAACCGACAAACAACCATTCATGCTGTCACCGACCGCTATACCCTCCATATCGTTCCAAAAGGTCATGGCATCATAAAAAACACTTTCACCTTCTTCTTTATAGACCAGTTCCATGCTGCCATTATTCCCGGTTTTATAGAGTAAGGCCGGATCAGCGACCGAAAGCATGAAGAAATCGGTCGTGGTATGTGCTACCGCCCTAAACTCGGGTATGAGGGTGTGATGTTTTTCAATATTGGTGCGTACTTTTCCAGTTTCTAAGTCAATACTCCCAAAAACACCTTTGTTGGCCGCAAAAGCCAAACTACCATCCATGATTTCAATGGCACGTATACTAAGGGAGTCTTTAAAAACGGTTTCAATGACTACACTCGAAAACGGATTTCGTTTTTTGGTCTTGTTGCACGAGGCTATAAAAAAGAACAACAATATAAAAGATAGGTGTTTCATTGTATTTTTTTCTAAATTAATGAACTCGTTTAAAGAGAATCGCTAGCAAAACAATACCTTTGCTGCCTTAATTTTCAAGAGTTTACCCATGAAATTACATAGAAATCTGGTATTTGCGGTCATTGATGCCTTGAACCTAATTTTCAATGAGGGCGAATATGCCGATAAGGTGGTACAAAAAACCTTAAAACTAGATAAACGCTGGGGCTCTCGTGACCGTGGTTTTATCGCAGAGACCATCTACGAAATGGTACGCTACAAAAGGCTCTATACTGAAATCGCAAACGTAAAGGCTCCCTTTAACAGAGCTGACCTGTTTAGAATGTGGGCCGTTTGGGCAGTACTCAAAGGAATACAATTACCCGACTGGAAACAATTGGAACCCACTCCTGAACGTCGCATCAAAGGTAAATTCGACGAGCTTTTAAAAATTAGAAAGTACCGGGAGTCAATACCTGATTGGATCGATGATATTTGCGAAAAGGCCTTGGGCGATAAATTATGGACGAAAGAGATCGAAGCCCTAAACAAGAAAGCAGAGGTCATACTCAGAACCAATACTTTAAAGATATCTAAAGAAAAACTACGAAAGACCTTGCTGGAAGAGGGTATCGTCGTCGAACCTATCAAAGGTTATACCGCTGCCCTCCGCCTGCCAGAACGGGCCAATGTATTCGTAACCGAGTCCTTTAAAAAAGGGTTTTTCGAAGTACAGGATGCCTCTTCACAACTAGTAGCGGATTTCTTAGACGTAAAACCGGGACAGCGTGTTGTAGATACTTGCGCAGGAGCAGGCGGAAAATCGCTGCACTTGGCAGCTTTAATGGAAAATAAAGGTCAATTGATAGCCATGGACATTTATGGCAGTAAATTGAAAGAATTAAAACGACGGGCACGAAGAAACGGTGCGCACAACATCGAACCAAGGGAAATAACCTCAACCAAAATCTTTAAAAAACTGTATGGCAGTGCTGACCGAGTATTGATCGATGCCCCATGTACGGGTCTAGGGGTACTCCGAAGAAACCCAGATACCAAATGGAAATTACAGCCCGATTTTTTAGAAAAAATCACTAAGACCCAACAAGAAATTCTTCGTAGTTACAGTAAAATTGTAAAGGAGGGGGGTAAATTGGTCTATGCTACTTGCTCGATTCTACCACAGGAAAATGCCAATCAGGTCAAATCTTTTTTGGCATCGGAAGAAGGCAAGGGCTTTAGCTTGGCAAAAGAAAAGAAGTTATACGCCTCTAAAGAAGGATTTGATGGTTTTTATATGGCGTTGTTAGAAAAGAATTAATTCAACCTACTAGGTCTTAAAGACCTAGTAGGTTTGCCCAACATTACCAAAGCTATTAACAATCGTTCTTTAAAACTGTTAAGTATTCTTCGAAAATCATAGGTCAAAAAAATGTAAATTTGTGCTTTCTTAAATCGAACAATTTACACGGCATATGATTCACTTTTTCGGGAATGCAACCAATAAAGTTTTTGCGGTTCAAACGGGCAAAGAACTTTCTCAAGAAGATACAAACAAACTCACTTGGTTGTTCGGCAACCTACCCAAAATAAACACGGCGTCTCTTGACGCTTTTTTTATTGGCCCTAGAGCTGCAATGATTACCCCATGGAGTACCAATGCTACTGAAATTACCCAAAATATGGGTGTTTCAGGTATTATTCGAATTGAAGAATTTGCGAGTATCAACGCTGACTTCACGGATTTCGACCCGATGCTTTCGCAAAAATTCGAAGGTTTGTCACAAGGTATCTATACTATCTATACCGTTCCTGAACCCATTTTAGAGGTTGACGATATTGCCGCTTACAACCAACAAGAAGGTTTGGCCTTGAACAATGATGAAATCGAATATTTAAAACAGTTATCCGATAAAATGGGCCGCAAATTAACCGATTCCGAAGTGTTTGGGTTCAGTCAGGTAAATTCAGAACATTGTCGCCACAAAATATTCAACGGTATTTTTAATATTGACGGGCAAGAAATGCCTTCATCGCTTTTTCAGCTCATCAAAAAAACGGCAAAGGAAAATCCCAATGACATTGTTTCTGCCTATAAAGATAATGTTGCTTTTGTAAAAGGACCGACCGTGGTGCAATTTGCACCAAAAAGTGCCGACAAACCCGATTTTTATGAAGAAAAAGAATTTGATTCGGTAATTTCATTAAAAGCGGAAACCCACAATTTTCCCACTACAGTAGAACCTTTTAACGGTGCTGCTACTGGTTCTGGTGGAGAAATACGAGATCGACTGGCTGGCGGAAAAGGCTCACTCCCCTTAGCCGGAACAGCAGTATATATGACTGCTTACTCACGGTTGGAAAAAGATCGTCCACTCGACTCCGTTCAGGGCAAGCCTTGGGAAAACGGAATGCCAGAGCGAAAATGGCTATACCAAACCCCAATGGATATTCTTATAAAAGCATCAAACGGCGCGTCTGATTTTGGCAACAAATTCGGGCAGCCCTTGATTGCGGGATCTATATTGACTTTTGAATTTGATGAGGCCTCAGCTCCTATGGGGGCTTCGGCTACGCTCAGCCCCCATAGTCAATCTCTGAGCGCAACCAATGAAGATCGGTCTCTGAGCGTAGCCGAAGAGACACGACGCTTGGGCTACGACAAAGTCATCATGCAGGCGGGTGGAATCGGTTACGGAAAAGCGGAACAAGCTCTAAAAGATACTCCGAAAACAGGTGATAAAATCGTAATTCTCGGAGGAGATAACTACCGTATTGGTATGGGTGGCGCAGCGGTCTCTAGTGCAGATACGGGAGAATTCAGCGCATCAATAGAATTAAATGCGGTGCAGCGTTCCAATCCTGAAATGCAAAAACGAGCTGCCAATGCCATTCGTGGTATGGTAGAGAGCGATGTAAACCCCATCGTGTCCATTCACGACCACGGTGCCGGAGGGCACCTCAACTGTTTGTCTGAATTGGTCGAGGACACGGGCGGTAAAATAGATTTAGACAAGTTGCCCATCGGAGACCCTACCCTATCCGCCAAAGAGATTATCGGTAACGAATCGCAAGAACGTATGGGCTTGGTCATCGGTAAAAAAGATGTTGATCTGTTGCACCGTATTGCTGACCGTGAACGCTCGCCCATGTACGAGGTTGGCGATGTAACGGAAGATCATAGATTTACCTTTGAATCGAAGACCAAAGGCGATAAACCTATGGATCTGAATTTAGACGATATGTTCGGCAGTTCGCCAAAGACCGTACTGACCGATACCACCATTCATAGAAAATATGCAAATGCAGAATACGATTTAGAGCACTTTCATGAGTATTTAGAACAAGTTCTGCAACTTGAAGCCGTTGCCTGCAAAGATTGGCTGACCAATAAAGTGGACCGCTGTGTTGGGGGCAGGGTCGCCAAACAACAGTGCGTAGGGCCTTTGCAGCTTCCGTTGAACAACTGTGGTGTCATGGCCTTGGATTTTAAAGGGAAGGAAGGAATCGCCACCTCAATTGGCCACTCCCCCATTTCCGGATTGATAGATCCTGCTGCCGGAAGCAAAAATAGCATTGCCGAAGCCTTGACCAACATCATTTGGGCACCTTTGAAAGATGGGCTAAAGTCCGTTTCCCTTTCTGCTAATTGGATGTGGCCTTGCAAGAACAAGGGTGAAGATGCACGCCTGTACAAAGCAGTTGAAGCGATTTCTGAATTTTCTATCGCGTTGGGCATTAATGTACCTACGGGAAAAGATTCCCTCTCCATGAAACAGAAATATACAGATGGCGATGTAATCTCGCCCGGAACAGTAATTATCTCCGCTACTGGAAACTGTAATGATATAGCAAATGTTGTAGAACCTGTTTTGCAAAAAAACGGCGGTGCTATTTACTATATCAATGTCTCTCAAGACTCGTATAAATTAGGAGGCTCTTCGTTCTCACAAACTAGAAATGCAATAGGAAACGAAGCACCAACAGTAAAAAGTGCCAGCTATCTTAAAACCACATTCAATTCAATTCAAACTTTAATAAGAGAAGGTCAAATACTTGCAGGACACGATATTGCGTCAGGTGGACTAATCACCACGCTTTTAGAAATGTGCTTTGCCGACACTAATTTAGGTGCCAATTTAGATTTATCTGATTTAGGAGAAGATGACACTATAAAATTATTGTTCTCTGAAAATTCGGGTATTGTTTTTCAAGCCAAAGACAAGGGTGTTGAACAATTTTTAAAAGAGGCGAAAATCGATTTTAAAAAGATAGGAAACGTAGCTTTAGAAGATACGCTGACCATCAAAAACAACGAAATGGAATTGGGCTTAAACATTGCCTCATTACGTGATACCTGGTTCAAAACCTCATATTTATTAGACAACAAGCAAACGGCAAACAATCTGGCAAAAGACCGATTTGAAAATTATAAAAATCAGGCATTACAATATGTATTCCCACAAGGCTTTAATGGTAATTTACCCAAACGAAATGTCATCCTGAGCGCAGTCGAAGGGAAACAAGACGACCTCTCGACTGCGCTCGAGGGTATATCGAAGTATGCAAAACCCAAAGCCGCCATACTCCGTGAAAAAGGAAGCAATTCAGAACGAGAAATGGCAAACGCCATGTACTTGGCAGGCTTTGATGTGAAAGATGTTCACATGACCGATTT
>CAZEUV010000162.1:0-5763 GCA_964515285.1 uncultured Maribacter sp.
TGGATGGTCATTTGGTGGATTACCGATGCAGTCTCCATTTCAGTAACCGCACTATTGCCCTTGATACTTTTTCCGTTATTGAACGTTATGCCAATAGCCGATGTGGGCGCCAATTATGGTAGCCCTATTATATTTCTGTTCTTTGGAGGTTTTGTTATGGCATTGGCCTTAGAGAAGGTAAACCTGCACAAGCGTATTGCCCTGAACATTGTAAAAATCACGGGAACGACGCCCAACAAAGTGGTTTTGGGCTTTATGATCGCCACGGCATCTCTAAGTATGTGGATCAGTAATACGGCGAGTACGGTAGTCATGCTACCCATTGCCATGTCAGTTATCAGTTTGTTGGTCGATGATGCCGATGGGTTTACCAAAAGCGATCAAAACTTTGCCCTCAGCGTAATGTTGGGCATTGCTTTTTCAGCAAATGCAGGTGGTATTGCAACCGTAATCGGCACTCCGCCCAATTCGGTAATGTTAGGACTGTTAGAAAATGAATACAACATTCAGATCTCTTTTTTAAAATGGATGGTAATCGGTGTTCCGTTTTCAGTAGTTATGATTACAATTATCTATTTCGTCTTGGTAAAGTGGATGTTTCCCAACAAGCAATTGAAATTTACTGCAGGTAAAGAGGTTATTCAAACCGAATTGCACAAACTGGGCTCGATGAGCGGTAAAGAAAAAATGGTCTTGACCATTTTTGGGGTAACTGTTTTTTTATGGATATTCAGGACACTTATCAATAAAATTTTTCCGGGTCTGGGCCTTTCAGATACCATAATCAGTATGATGGCAGCGGTAGCCCTGTTCGCACTACCCTACAACCTTAAAAAAGGAGATTTCTTGATCGAATGGAAAGACACACAAAAATTGGCTTGGGGCATCTTGATATTGTTCGGCGGCGGACTCGCCCTTGCCAAAGGAATGTCAGTAAGTGGTATTGTAGATGTTGTGGCGAATACCATCGCTGCTAGTGATATCAGCATCATATTTACGGCTACACTACTTATTGTGTTGATGTTGTTTATGACCGAATTGATGAGCAATGTGGCACTTATCGCAGTTTTGGCTCCTGTTGTAGCGGGTATCGCCATTGGGCTTGAAATTCCAATATTGTACTTACTGATTCCGGTTACGATGGCAAGCAGTTGTGCCTTTATGTTACCCATGGCAACACCGCCCAATGCCATTGTCTTTGCAAGTGGCTATATAAAAGTACATGAAATGGCTCGTGTTGGCATTATCTTGAACCTTATTGCCATAGCACTACTTGTACTGATGTTTGAGTTTGTGATTCCTTTATTATTTTAAGAGTATAGTTAACGATTTCACGGTACTTTACCAGTAGGTATAAAATGAAGTGTTTTAGATATTACACACCCCTTAAGAAGTAATGCTAGAATCGTCAAAAAAACAAAATCCCTGTTCTTAGCAGGGATTTTGTCTTAACAAATTCAAATAGGGGAATCTTAATTCTTAACTATATACGCATTAAAACCTTCTGGTAGATGTTTCTTGGTATCAAAATTTAAAACGATGTTGTCTCTTTCATCAATATAATTGATACTCTGAACATCGGTAGGATCCGCATAGGCATCAAAGCCTTCCGGTAAAAATTTTGCGAAATCAAATGTATCGATCTTATTATCCTCAATATATACAACCGCATCTAAGTTTACATAGAACTTGTACGGGTCAAAATTCTCGGGTAAATAGTCAGTGGTATCAAAGCCCAAATCGAACTCTTCTTCCTCTTCAATATACTGTATAGAATTAATGTCGAAATTTTCAATTTCGGTTTTAGGGTCATTCGCAAAAATTCCGTTTACCAATAAGAGAACCATTGCGATACTTAATGTTGTTGTTTTGTTCATAACGTCAAATAGGTTAAATATATGAGTTGATATAACGCCTATTTATACGATTATTGTTAAAGCATGCATTCGTAAATAGCCCTAAATAAACACAAATAACCATATTGATAATTTGCAGCAGGTTTTAATACGAACTTCGCAATTCGGCATGCAATCACTTGTGGCCTTAGTAAAGTCAGCTATGAATTTTTATTACAAAAAAATTGAGATTTTTTTCGCTCTTCGACCGTTAATCTGATTTTCTCAAATTACCTCGATAAAAAAAGCCATTCGCAAATGCAAATGGCTTTAATTGTAGCTAATTCAAATAATTAAAAAACAATTATTCTCTACTAATAAGACTTCATTAAAAGCAAATTGTTACAAAAAAATAGAATTTATGGGTTTTGAAAAAGCAACAATGCTCTAAATTGATGGTAATGAGCATCAAAATATCATCATATACCACCAAAATAATCAGTAAAAAGAAGCAAAATGACCCTATAGTTAAATGCTCATCTTTCGACCCCAATCGACGAACGGAAAAAAAATCAGATTAACAAAAACCCTTAACCACAAGTTTTCATCATTTGACAACACTTAGTAGCCCATATGCAACAATGGGCAAATTCGCATTGTTCTTTGCTCTAAATTAGCTCCAGAATCAAAACCCAAATCGTTATGACCTGTAAAGCTAAAAGTCCTTTGTATTTCGCAAGTTTTGTAATTATTGCTATAACCTATTATACCATAATACATACAAACCCATCGGTACCGACCAATGAAATCGCAAATGTCAATATCGAAAATGCTATGACAATCGAAGCATTGAACTAAAATATACAATTACGAACATACCTACTTAAGAAAAGGGCGCAGAGAAATCTGCGCCCTTTTTTACTGCTCTTTGTTCAAGAGCTTTATGACTTGTATGGCGGAGTCAATAATTTTATCGCTTGGGGCAAAAACCGCTCCCACCCTATTTTTAGAAAGAAATTCAGAATCTTGTACAGAAACAAGTCCGTTTACAACAACCAATATATCCTCTCTACCAAAATCTTTTAATTTTTTTAATACCTGAGATACGAACATTTTAAAATCTTCGGTCAATGACGAAATCTGTAGTACATGAACATCGTTCTCAATTGCCTGCTTGGCAACCTCAAAAGGGTTCTGTAGAACCGGGCCTATATCAACATCAAAACCTAAGTCTGCATACCCAGCGGCCAATATCTTATTTATAGTATCTTGATCGCCCTGTATCATTTCAATAATTAAAATTCGCGGTCGGCGACCATTATCGTCGGCAAATAGGTCTGTTGATCTTCTCACTTTTCTCAAGTGACTCATTTCTTTTTCAGATTTTTTTGAAGAGGTGGGCTCAAAATTATTTTCACTCATTCTTTAAACGTTTTTTTTCGAGATCCTCAGCCAAACGTTTTTCCAAAATAGGCTCAATCACCGTCTTCCTCTTCTCGGTCTTCAAAAAGGGATGTATCTCTAGATTATCCTTCATCAAATCATCTGAATTCATAAAGGCATTCGCACCCACTAAGACCTTCTTGTTCTGATCGAACTCATGCTGTTCTTTTTGGGCACTTTCCTTTATCTTTTTTTGAACGGTATGGTTTTTCAACTGTTTTAGAAAACCACCACTACCTTCTATGCTTTTAAATAGTTTCAAGGCTTTTTCGGCCAATTGCTTCGTAAGCGATTCAATATAATACGCCCCGTCGGCCGGGTTGTTCACTTTATCAAAATAACCTTCTTCCTTTAAAACCAATAGTTGGTTTCGCGCAATTCGTTCTCCAAATTCATTGTTCTTGTGGTAAATAGCATCGTACCTTAAATTATAAATGGCATCTGCACCGCCTAAAACAGCTGACATACATTCTGTAGTCGTTCGCAACATATTCACATTATAGTCATAAAGCGTTTTGTTTCTTTTTGACGGAGTCGCAATAATATGGCAGTCTGGTTTCACCTTGTATTCATCCGCTAGGGTTTTCCATAAGAGGCGAAGAGCTCTGATTTTGGCTATTTCAAAAAAATAATTTCCTCCCACGGAAATCTTAAAGGTCATTTGTTGTAATCGAACACCCCCCTTAGCTTCGAAATAGTTGAGATATTCATTGGCATGCCCAAGAACATAAGCCAATTGTTGTACCATATTCGCACCGGCATTTTGATAGAGGGATGCATCTACGGTTACCGTATTTGCACATAGATTATGCTCTAAAATTTGATTCAAGGTGGAAAAGTCTTTTTCATTGCCTGAAAACCAATTTCCCGTACGGGCAAAATTACCTATGATATCAATGTTTAGGTGAATTTTCGATATTGACCCCTTCACTAGATCATGAATCTTTTTCACAAAGGTCTCTGATAGAAAGTGCATATTGAAATATATGGTCACCTTCGCCAAATCAATTCCGGCAAGAAGCACTTCTAATTCAATGTCTTTGACTGGAATTATGAATACCAGACCCTCAGCACCTCGCCCTAGGCAATCCAGTGCTTTTTTATTGGCTTTTGTTGCCTCTGCGACGAAAATCTCTTCTACTATGCTCCAAGAACCCGTATTCTGTAAACCATCGAAATCAATATCTTGAAAGTCATCTGCATGATAAAAAGGCTTCACATGTATGCTTTCAGGAGATTCCCATACCAAGCTATCATTGTAATCAGCCCCCTTAAGGTCGTACTGAATTTTTTGTTTCCACGCCTTTGCCGAAATAGCATTGAATTTATCGAATAAAGCTTTTTCTTCCATACCAATTATAATACTATGAAGATACGTCTTAGAAGTAAGATAACATAGTATATGATATACTGAACTCGTTTATTCAGGTAAGTTGTTCAATAAAAATCGTTTTACATTGCCCCCCATAACCTTGCGGATGTCCTCTTCCGAAATCGAAAGTTTTAGCATTTCTTCAACATAAAGGGGTAGACCGGTAACATCGGTATGAATTTCTATGGCCCCATCAAAATCAGACCCCAATGCAACATAATCGGCACCCACCAGATCAATACAGTATTTGATGGCCTTGGCCGTTGATGCAGGGGTGTTACTGCAAGTTGCAGGTTCGAACATGGCAATACCGATTAGTCCGCCTGATTTAGCTATTTTTTTTAGGTGCTTGTCAGATAGGTTTCGAACGGTTTCACATGTGCCCTGCACACCTGTATGTGACGATACTATGGGCTGGGTGCTAATTCTAAAGACATCATCAAGCAACTTGGGGGAGGAATGTGCAATGTCTACGATCATCTTCTTTTGTTGCATTTTTTTTATGACTTGAATTCCGAAATCGGTCAGACCTTCCTTAGAAACCCCGTGTGCCGAACCCCCAAGTGCATTATCGAAAAAATGTACGGGTGCCATCATACGCACCCCTGCATCGTAGAGTTTATCTACATTCTCTATTTTGGCGTTTAAGGCGTGCATACCTTCTATACCTAACATTCCGGCAGTGATTTTTGAATCTTTTTGTTTGTCCAATAGGTATTTTTTTAAGTCAGAAATAGATTTTATAATCCGGAATTTGCCTTTTGATTTTTTTTCAAACTTCACCAAATCGTTACACTGCTTAAGAGCGCGTTCGGTCAAATTGAACCAAGAGGAAATCGGATTTCCCTGCAAAATATATGGAAGGGTTATCTGATCGGTATCCCCGGTATTATTATCAAAGTTCATATTTTTTGGAGCTTTTGTCACTATGGTAAAAGCCTGTAAACCCATGTTGGCTTCCAGCATTCTTGGAATATCAACAGAACCGTATTCGTTTTTTTTGAGAAGGTTGCGATCCCAAAGCAAGGCATCGCAGTGCAGGTCGGCGATAAAATCAAATGAATTGTATAGTTCTTGGGCCCTTGTAGAAACTGTATAGGGTGGTTTTTGAGT
>CAZEUV010000163.1:0-5699 GCA_964515285.1 uncultured Maribacter sp.
GTACCTTAGCTCAGTTGGTAGAGCAACGGACTGAAAATCCGTGTGTCCCTGGTTCCCCCGAAGTCTCGGGGCTGGAGGTACACGAAATAAAATATTGAAATACTGGTACCTTAGCTCAGTTGGTAGAGCAACGGACTGAAAATCCGTGTGTCCCTGGTTCGATTCCTGGAGGTACCACAAAAAATCCCTGCATTTGTAGGGGTTTTTTTGTTTATTGCCGCCCATGCACTTTCTATACATCTTACAAAGCCTCTCACTCAACAGATACTACGTAGGTGAGACCTCGGATCCAGAACACAGGCTTTATCAGCACAACGAACACCGATTCAAAAAGGGCTTTACAAAGGCGGCCGGTGATTGGACGATCGTACTCCAAAGGGAATGTTCGGATAAACAAGAGGCGCTTTTCCTTGAAAGGTTCATCAAACGAATGAAAAGCAAAAAATTCACCAAAAAGGTCATTGAAGATCCGAAAATACTCGACAACATTTTGAACAAAAGATAAGTGTCTGGTTCCCCCGAAGTCTCGGGGCTGGAGGTACCACAAAAAATCCCTGCATTTGTAGGGGTTTTTTTGTTTATTGCCGCCCATGCACTTTCTATACATCTTACAAAGCCTCTCACTCAACAGATACTACGTAGGTGAGACCTCGGATCCAGAACACAGGCTTTATCAGCACAACGAACACCGATTCAAAAAGGGCTTTACAAAGGCGGCCGGTGATTGGACGATCGTACTCCAAAGGGAATGTTCGGATAAAGACGTAGGGATTCCTCGTGCCTCGGAATGACGAAAAAAGGCACAATCAAATACTCGAAAAACGATATCCTGCAATCCATATATATTTATCGAACGCAGATTACATCCTCAAGTTACATTAATATCCATACACTATGCTAAGATTAGTATCTTGGTATTTTATTTAATAAATCTTTTTTCAAGATGCTCATCGAAACCGACTATCTTCTTGGCAAGCTGTCGGGAAGTTTTTAGCTTAAATCATTACTGTTTTGAATTATATAGATATCAATACCCCAATACCCAAGCTCAAGGCATATCTTCTTTCTGAAGGATGGATAAGGCCTGAAGAACAAATAAAATCTGTTGAAAAACCAGGTGAAGGCAACATGAACGTTGTATTGCGTATAAAGACAAACGAGCGATCGTTTATACTCAAACAATCGCGGCCCTATGTGCAAAAGTATCAACAAATAGAGGCTCCGTTAGATCGGATCGCCTTGGAATATCAATTCTATCAAACGGTTCAAAGCAATGCATTAAATGCCCATATACCTGAAATTTTAGGATATGACCCTGCCGAACATTTGCTGGTATTGGAAGACCTTGGCCATTGCGAAGACATGACCGCCATCTACCAAAACAGAGCTATAGAAAAACATCACTTGAAAAAGCTGATTTTTATAATCGGCCTTACCCATCGAAAGAGCATACCCCCTAATTTTCCAGGAAATCATGAAATGAGGCAATTGAACCATCAACATATTTTTGTTTTGCCTTTTCTTGAAGAAAACGGATTTCAATTGAATGGAGTACAACAAGGTTTACACGAACTCTCCCTACCCTACAAAAAGGATAGGCAACTCAAAAAAATAGTAAATGAAGTCGGAAAAAAATATTTATCTCCCGGAAACATATTATTGCACGGCGACTACTACCCGGGCAGTTGGATGACAGAGACGAACAAACTTTACGTTATCGATCCCGAGTTTGGCTTTGCAGGTTTTGCAGAATTCGATCTAGGCGTGATGGCCGCCCATATTATTTTAGCAACTGGAAAAAGTGGTTACTTAGATATGATTCACACTGACTACGAAGGGCTTGCAGAAAAAAAATTGATGGCGCAGGTTGCGGGCATCGAAATAATACGCAGATTGATCGGGCTGGCGCAACTGCCCTTAAAACGTTCTATAGCCGAAAAAGAGTATCTTTTACAGCTCGCTCATAAAATGATACTACCATGAGAAATTATTGGTTTCTGTTTGGATTCATACTTTTGGTTTTTTCTTCCTGTAAAGAATCCAAACCAAAAGTCGATATTCCGGCGCCTACAAAAGTTGCCTATAGCGATGAAACCCTTATCCTTTCAGAAGAACAGTACTACGACAAGGTTTTGGGGGCATTGGTAGGCTCTGCCATCGGTGATGCCATGGGGGCATCGACAGAAATGTGGCACCGAAAAGACATTCAGTTGAGATATGGCTATATAAAGGGCCTTACGCCCACAGTTCGTGAACAATCACCTGAAGGTACTTGGGACCACAACCTAATAGCAGGCGCCACTACCGATGATACCCGATGGAAATTCTTAATGGTAAAGTATATAAGTGCGAATAAAGGTGAATTGAATGCCAAATCTTTCGCCAAATTCATCACCGATTATTATGGATCATTGGCCAAGACCTTGGGCAAAAAAGAAATCGGTACCGACCCTGACTTGTTGGACAATCAGATCGAAAAATTGGATTGGATCAAAGAATGGGCGCGGGTAGCCCTTGCCTTTCAAAAAAGTGATGTCGACTACCAAAAAGCCCAAAACCGATTTTACGGGGGCGAAATGTCTTGTGCTGGGCAACTCTACACGCCTATGTTCGGTCTTTTGGCAAAGAATCCGGAAGATGCTTATAATTTGGCTTATGAGCATTCTATTTTTGATTTGGGCTATGCCAAGGATATCTCTGGTCTGGTTTCGGCCATGACACAAATGGCCATGCGCACCCAAAATATGGACTCGATAATCAATACAGCGACTTTTGTGGATCCCCATGGCTACCAGAATAGTAGATTGGTGGGGCGCATATCGTATTCAACAGCCGATATTTCAGTGAAAAATGTATTGACCATTAAAGAATTGGTTCTTGCAGATTCGCTCACCGTAAAAGATACCGTTCTTTTTAAAGTGCCCAAAGGTTTTCAGGGAATGCAAAAAGACTGGGTACGCCAAGAAATGGTATATCAATTGTTGGAAAAGGATAAAAAAGCAATAGCCTTTCACTCTGGTGAAATTTGGCAGATTTTAGTTACCGCGCTTCAATACGGAGAGGGTGATTTTGAAAAGACCATGCAGTTTATTGTCAATTATGGTCGTGATAATGATACCGTCGCCGCTGTTGCTGGAATGATCTTGGGCGCAAAAGATGGGTATTCAAATCTGCCTAAAGATCTCAAGGAAGAAGTGGTCAGCGTAAGCAAGGAACAAATGGGTATTGATTTAGAGAAACTGGCACAAGAGCTGGTTAGCCGGTAATAGTCAAACGTCTTCCGCCCTTCACCTCCAAATCAATTAACAAAACCTACCGTTCATAATTTTTATTTGGTCGGTATCTGATGGGGTCTTGTCTAAAGAGCAAACTACTCCACCTCTAACAACTGAGCCTCTTTGAAAATACCGATCGATTTTTTATCATCCAATCTTTTTAAGGCTCTGGTTTCATTTGAATCTGAATCAATAACAATATAGAATTTAGTACTCGTTGTTGTTTTTCCTATAAATGAGCGATGACCTTTTTCTTTTATTCCTTCCTTGAAGGCTATTGCTGCTTCTATGGTATCAAAATCGCTCGCAACAATATAATATCTAGGCGACAAGGCTATAAATACATAATCTGATTTTGTCCTTTTGGTTTTCACCGCTTCAACTTTGACGGTTTCTTCTACTATTTCTTCCACTCTTTCAGATGATGCTTCCTCCACAGATTCTTTAGACACCACTGTTTCTACCTTGTCTACAGCTTCAATGGTTTCTGTTGTTTTTTCCTCGATTTCTAAAGCATCGATCGTTTCGACCACCGCCTCTTCTATTACTGGTTCTTGAGAAACTACTGTTTCAACTTCTTTCTTAGGTTCGTTCGCCTCAACAGCTTCTGGCTTTTCGGCAGTCTCTTTCTCAACCTTTTCTTCTACAACCTTAGGCTCTTTTTTCTTTTTAGGTTTGGGTTCTTTTATAGCTTCTACAATTTCTATCGATTCTTTTGCGTTGGTCATCCATTCGGGTTCACCTTCACCGTTCTGTTTTTTGAAACGGTATGATACACTGATGGCGTGTATATCGTCAAAATTCATAGCTCCCATTGACTTTTCATACGAATAACCCAATTGCAAGGCATTAAATAACCGAACGCGAACTGCAGGATTGATTGAATAATCGTTCTTATAAGAAACACTCGCACTCAACAGGTTTCTCACATCAAAACGTACCGCACCTTCATAAATGGGGTCGTCTAAATAGCTTAAATACCTAAAAATAGGCGTAACCTTAAATTTTGAAGATAGCACAATACCATATTGTACATATGCGGTATACCCATAATCAACAGCATACCCCAATTCATCTTCGGCACCCTCTTGCAAGGTTATGGTCTGAAAGGGTATTTGATTATAAAAGCCGCCCAAAGAAAAATTACTGCGCGTGTAATGCAGCCCAGCTCTATAAATAAAATCGGTATTGGCTGCGTGAATATCGTTCACATAACTATTTTCGTCAAATACTTGGTTTAGCGATATTCTATCTTGTTTTCTTGTATCGACCCCACCAGAAGCTCCCAGCTTGATATAATGAAAGCTATCGCCCAAACCTATTTTGACCGAAGTGCTTGCCATCACTGTAGAAAAAGAGTAATAATCAAATTTGTCTTTAAAGTAATCAAACCCGAAAGATACATTTTCGTAAATCGGAAATTGCGCAAACAAATATTGTGAGAACCGATCTACTTTTGAAGTAGAGACCTGATACATACCGGTCGCCTCCACCCTATTGTTCTCTCCAACAAAAGAAGGATCGTTCATATAAGGATACAAAATATCCTGATTTGAAAAAACAACATTTTGCCCAAAGAGTGTCGAGCAAAAAAGAAGTGCTAAAAATGCTAACGTAGGTTTCATTTGATGGGAGGTCTTATCTTGTTTATGACGAATTAAAAAAATAAATGAAATCGCCTTCTATACAATCGTTTTTAATATCAATTCATCTCGACAAAGAGGCAGTCGACCTTTCTAAATACCGTAAACATTCTCAATGTATTTTTTCGATTACCCTAAATAGAGTCTTTATAACAAAAAATAAATGATTTTATTTTAAAAAATCACCGAAATACACCATGATAATCACTGATTAAATACCGTCTTATCAACATAAATGAGCTCTAAAACCTATAATACACCAATTGAAGTCTTATCGAGTACTAACTTCTGTTCACAAAGGCGCTATTACTTTTGTAAGGTTTCGGCAGTCATTTCGTCTTAAAACAAGCGTCTAGCTTATTGAATCAAGTTGAATCCATTTTTCAGAATATTAGTAAAACAGTATCTTTGAGAATTAGAATTCGTAATCGAAAAAACAATATGAAATTTCTATTATCGCTTTTAATGTTTTTGTTTTTTTCTGCTTCCGTTTTCTCGCAGGGAAAAATGGATCGGGTACTTAAAAACCTCAATAAAGAAAGTGTGGCCTATGCGTATGTAAAGGATGTAAACACGACTGAGAATATCGTATTTCTAGATACTAGAAAGAAAGAAGAATTCAATGTAAGCCATCTCAAAGACGCAATTTGGGTGGGTTATAAAACCTACGAACAAGAAATGGTGAATGCAAAAATTCCGCAGAAAGACACTCCAATAATCGTATACTGCTCAATTGGCGTTCGTTCAGAGAATATTGGTGAAAAATTGCAAAAAGCGGGCT
>CAZEUV010000164.1:0-5646 GCA_964515285.1 uncultured Maribacter sp.
ATCGTTTTTTGTCCTCCCCCTAGCCCCCTCCGAGGGAGGGGGGATGGATTTTTGATTAATTCACTTTTTTCTCTTTTCTACCTTACTATAAAGTCCGCCCCCCTCTGGGAGAGTTAGAGGGGGACTTATTCGGTCCGTAGACTTTTCACCGGGTTTACAATAGCAGCTTTTATAGCATGAAAACTTACTGTAAATAATGATATAAGCAGTGCCGACCCTCCTGCAAGGGCAAACATCCACCATTGTAAATCTATCTTATAGGCAAAGTCTTCCAACCAATGGCCCATAGCAAACCAGGCTATTGGAGATGCGATTAAAAATGCTATACCCACCAATTTCAAGAACTCTTTTGACAACAGGTTTACAACACCCGATACCGAAGCACCCAGTACTTTTCGAATTCCTATTTCCCTTTTTCGTTGTAACACACTATAAGCGGTAAGACCTAGTAGCCCTAAACAGGAAATTAGGATTGCCAGAGTGGCAAAACTTAGAAAAAGATTGCCGAACCTTTGCTCGGCACGATATTGACGGTCAAAAAATTCATCTAAAAAATAGTAGTCAAAAGGTTCGTTCGGTAGAATAGTTTGCCAATTGTTCTTAATGGAAGCAACAGTTTTATTAATATTCTTCGCACTTACCTTAACAGCCATAAGGTTTGTTCTATTAGGTTCTATCCGCATGGTCAAGGGTTTAATATTCTGCTGTAACGACTTATAATGAAAGTCCTTGATTACCCCTACAATTTGACCTTCGCGACCCCATTGTTTAAATTTTGCCCCTACTGCATCTTCATAGTTGTTATATCCTAGAAGTTTAACAGTTGCTTCATTAACAATTATCGCCTCAGTTGAATCTGTAACAAACGTTCTAGAAAACCCTCTGCCTGCACTCATCTTTAATTCAAATTGAGAGATGTAATTAAAATCAACGGAATATATATTGACATCCGAAATCTGAAAATCACCATTAAAATTCTCGATCTCTGTATACGCTACATTATAATCTCCTCCCGGCATTTTGGAAGCAAGGGTCGTGGACTTCACCCCCGGGAGATTATCAATAGCATGTTTTAAGGAAGTTTGATCCGGAGAGATATTGGTTTCCAAAACTATGGTCTGTTCTTTATTGAACCCTAATTCCTGATTACGCATAAAATCCAACTGATTATATATGATTATCGTACCGATTATTAATACAATGGAAATTGTGAATTGTGTAATAACTAATCCTTTTCTAAGTAGAATACCTCTAGTACCTCCAGAAAAACTCCCTTTCAATATACTTACAGGTTTAAAGGATGATATAACTAGCGCAGGATATATACCTGCCAATAACCCAACACCTAACGAAATCAATAATAGTGTTACTATATGAACAGCGTTTAAAAAAACACCTTCGCTTATGGTTTTACCTACCAAATCGTTAAAAAAAGGCAAAAACAATGTGATCAAAGCTATGGTCAAAACAAAAGAAAAAAGACTAATTACAATAGATTCTCCCAAGAATTGAAAACCTAATTGTGTTCGGGCAGCCCCTATTACCTTTCGGATTCCTACTTCCTTAGCACGTTCTACTGAACGTGCTGTTGTTAAATTTATAAAGTTGATACATGCAATCAACAGAATAAAAATAGCCACTATTGAAAATACGTATATGTTGTTAGTACTTCCGCTAGCAACCCGATCGTCTTTACGAGTCGATATAAGGTACACCTCTTTCAAAGGCTCAAGGATAAGGGTGACAAGTGATTTGTGCTTTCTCATGCTTTCGCCGTTATGTCGTTCCATAAAAGCGGGAAACTTTGATTGTAAGTTTCTAAAATCAACATTAGGTTGCAACAAAACATATGCAAAGGGTTCAAACCATCCCCAACGATTATTAAGTTCTTTATCTAAATTTTCGGTAAAAGTGGTCATCGATAAGACCATATCCGTTTTGATATGAGAGTTTTCAGGAATGTCTTCCATTACCCCGGTCACTTTTGTCAGAAAGCCATTGTCAAGTATCTTTAACGATTGGCCTACTGGATTTTGATTTCCAAAATATTTTTTCGCCGTTGTTTTAGAGAGTACGATACTAAATGGGGCATTTAAAACATTTTTCGCATCTCCCTGTAATAAATTAAAATTAAAAACTTTGAAAAAATCAGGATCGGCAGCTACGGAATTAGATTCTTTGTATTTGATATCATCTTTGCGAACCATCATATTCATTGGAAGTATACGAACAGCAGATTCTATTTCTGAAAAATCTTTTTCTAAATTTGGTGGAACTGCCCAAGCCGGCATTGCATTTTCGCTTTTCCCTGTCGGATTTTCATCATTGGACACCACCCTGTAAATACGATTTGCTTTGGTGTGGAAATCATCATAGCTTAGTTCAAAGGCAACGTACAGTAAAATGAGAAAACTAGCCGTAAAACCAATGGCCAGACCAGCAATATTCAAGAATGAAAAACCTTTATGCCTCCAAAGGTTTCGTAATGCGATTTTTAGATAGTTTTTAAACATGGTTCTTATTTTTTGATTTGCCACCTCTCGACAGGTTGATGAATAAACTTTCTATTCGGTTTTTTGCATTTACACCTCCCTTCCCCGAAGTCTCGGGACCTCCTTATTAGGAGGGAAACTTATTGTTTTTTCAGACCTGTTAGGTTTTTAACCCTAACAGGTCTCTACGGGACTTATTCGGTCCGTAAACTTTTTATAGGATTTACAATCGCAGCTTTTATACTTTGATAGCTTACAGTTAAAATAGATATGGTAATTGCTAAGACCGCAGCCAAAACAAATACCCACCAAGGAATATCAATACGATATGAAAAATCTTCTAACCACTTATTCATAACATACCACCCTATGGGAAGAGATATCAGTATGGCAATGCCGACCAATTTTAGAAAATCCACAGAAAGCCGATATGTTATTTGGGGTACACTTGCACCCAATACCTTGCGTATGCCTATTTCTTTGGTTCGCTTTTCTGCATTAAAAGCTGCTAGACCAAAAAGGCCCAAACAAGCAATTAGAATAGAAAGAATAGTAAATATGATGAAAATCTTACCCAAGCGCTGTTCTGCTTGGTACGTGTCATTAAAAGATTCATCCATAAAATAATAGTCAAATGGTTGCCCTGGGGCTACTTTATTCCACACACCTTCAATTTGTGCTATGGAATTATTGAAATCTCCTGCATTTAATTTTACTGCCATTGAACCTGCAAAATCGCTTATAGAAAGACTCAATGCTCCAATATCATCTTTAAGTGATGAGAAATGGAAATTTTTAACAACACCAACTACAGTACTCATCTCAGGATTTTCAGCCCCTAGCTGAGATGATAAGCGCATACCAAGTACTTCTTGTGCCGATTTTCCTATTATCGCCAATGCAGATTCATTGATGATAACAGCCGTAGAGTCCGTACTAAATTGACGATTAAAATCTCTGCCTGAAATAATTTTCAGACCCATAGTGGAAACATAATCATGATCCACACCCCATGTCTGCATTTGTATTGCTTTGTCTTGATCAGTAGTGCCTTCTTCAAAAAAGGAATTACTGTTTCTACCCGATGGAGTCGGGTAAAAGCTACTTAAGGTTGTACTTTGTACACTACCCAATTGTTGCACTTGTTGCTTAAAAGATTGCACCTGTTCACCAGCACCGTATACATCATTTACAATCAACACTTGGTCTTTTGAAAAACCAAGGTCTTTATTTTGAATATATTTCAGCTGCTGATATACGACCAAAGTACTTACTATTAAAAACACTGAAATAGCAAACTGAAACACGACCAATGAATTTCTGATTCTTCCGCCGCCGATGCTTTCTCCCCCACTTCCTTTAAGCACCTTTACTGGAATAAAATTCGACATAAAAAACGCAGGATAACTACCCGAAAACAAGCCCAATAATATGGTAGACACAAACAAAATCAGCCAGAAAAAAGGATTTGCATAAGGTATGCTCAACATTTTTCCAGAAAGGTCATTATAAAAAGGCAAAGCGATAGCGGCAATTATAATTGCCATTAACAACGATAAAAAAGCAATAAGGCCTGACTCTGTTAAAAACTGTTGTACCAACCCTGATCTACTAGAACCCAGGGTTTTACGAATACCCACTTCTTTGGCTCTTTTTAATGAACTAGCCGTAGACAAATTCATAAAATTAACAGATGCCAAAACGATTAAAAACAAAGCAATAAAAGAGAGAATATATACATTTTGAATGCTGTTGTTGGCACTTATCTCGGCTATTCTATTCTCAGAAAGATGAACATCGGTCAAGGCAATTGTGCTAAAGTTCATATAATTGCCTGAAGCTATAAACTGTTCTATTGTTATTCCAGGGAAAAACTTTTGTACTCCAGGAATTACATGGCTTTCTACAATAGCCTGCAAAGGAGCCTGAAAATCATCAATATTTGCTTCAGGAATTAGTTTAACATAGGTTTGAAAATTGCTCCCCCCCCAATTGGGCACCCATGCATCTTCATAACCTTTCATTGCCTTAAAAACGGAATGGTCTCTTAAAAAGGAATTATGAGGGAAATCTTCCAAGATTCCAGTAACTGTATACACCTCATCATTATCTAAAACCATACTTTGCCCCAAAGCATCGCTAATTTCAAAATGTTTTTCTGCTGCCGTTTTGGTCAGTAATAGTGTATTAGGATCTTTTAAAGCCGTTTTTATATCACCTTCAATTAATTTCAAACCGAACATTTCAAAAAAGGTATCATCGACATAGGTACTCTGTTCTTCTTTTACATTGCGTTGCGTTCCACTCTTTTTAATAAGGATGCTCCCTTGTGTTCTAAAACGTGTGGTTAGTTCTACCATTGGAATATCACTCTGCACAGCTTCTGCCATAGGAGCTGTGAGTACTGCCGCTTTCTGTGCTTTTCCGCCAAATTTTACATCCACATTTAATCTATGAATACGGTCAGCATCTACAAACATTTTATCATAACTAAATTCATCGTAGATGTACAATGAAATTAATAGCGCACCCGCCATACCAATAGCAAGCCCAAATGTGTTCAGGAAGGTGAAAAAAGGTTGCTTTTTAAGGCTTCTCCAAGCGATTTTAAAATAGTTCTTAATCATGATTCTCGATTTTTTGATTTACCTACCTCTCGACAGGTTGATGAATAAACTCTTTACTTTCTACAACATAGCTCCCATGGGTTTGTTTTGACTTTCTGTAACGATCTGGCCGTCAAATAGATTAATGATTCGGTGAGCGTAATGTGAATCTCGATCGGAGTGGGTCACCATGACTATAGTGGTGCCTTCTTGATTGAGCTCGGTCAATAAGTTCATTACTTCGATACCATTTTTTGAATCCAAATTTCCTGTGGGCTCATCGGCCAAGATCAATTTTGGTTTAGTGACCACCGCTCTTGAAATGGCAACACGCTGTTGTTGCCCCCCTGATAACTGTTGTGGAAAATGTTTCGCCCGATGTGCAATTTTCATGCGCTCTAAAACCGTCATCACCTTTTCTTTGCGCTCTGTCTTGTTCATCTTCATATAGATCAAAGGCAGCTCTACATTTTCATAAACAGTAAGTTCGTCAATCAGGTTAAAACTCTGGAAGACAAAGCCCAAATTACCCTTTCGCAATTGTGTAC
>CAZEUV010000165.1:0-5616 GCA_964515285.1 uncultured Maribacter sp.
AGTTCGAGCGCTCCCGAAGCCTCGGGAGAGAACTATTTGCAACTCTAAAAAGATCTCGACTTTAGTTTATCTTGAGCGAAGACGAAAGGCTCGACCAGACAGTTAGCCGAAAAACCAACGAAAAAATATGTAGCTAACTACTACTGACCTCTAACGAGATTTATTGTTCATCCGTTGTTGGTACCGTAATACGCTCTGCGATCGACCACTCGTAAAACCTCTGGATCCAATTGTCTGAAGGTAGTCCTTGTTGTTTCATTCCAAAACCGTGACCACCTTTGGCATACATTTGAATTGCTATTGATTTTTTGGCTTTAAACCATGAAGAATACAATGCCACGCTGCCCGTAGCAAGACCGAGCGGGTCATCACTTGCGCAGATTACGATCATAGGGGGTGCATCTTCGGGTACGTCTTGAACAGGCATGGCGGTGGTCCAAGGGTATACGGGCACTAAAAAATCAGGCCTGTTTTCTTTGGTATAGTTATAGGCGACACCCATAGTTACGGCACCACCGGCTGAAAATCCCATAAACCCTATTTTGTTGGGGTCAATGGTATATTTCTCTGCATTTTCACGAACATAAGAGATTGCCGAGAGTCCGTCTGCGATCGATAACGGTAGAACAGGTGTTACTCGCTCACCGATTTTGGCTGGGTTGGTCGCTGCTTCATCAGATATTTCCTTTACGCCGTCTTCACCCGTTGGCACCAATCTATATTTTAATACGAAGGCCGTAATACCTTTTTTAGTAAGCCATTTGGCCGCCTCGTTACCTTCACTTTCAATACTCAGGGCATAGAGTCCGCCACCTGGGGCAACAATGACCGAAGTACCATTGGGTTTTTCAGGTCGAAAGACTTGCATGGTAGGTACTGACACATTGGTGACCACTTGGGTTTTCCAAATTTCAGAGAAATATTCTTTTTCGCCACCTTCCCAAACAGTTTCGGTTTTGTTCTCATGTTGAATTTCGATTATTTCCTGTGCTAGTGCAAAACTAATTGCATTCAGGCAGAGTACTAAGAAGATATATTTTTTCATTGTTTATAAGTTTAAACGAGTTCACTGATTATATTCCTATCCAAAGATAAACGATCGCGGCTAAACATCCGCCTACCAAAGGCCCTACAATGGGCACCCAGGCATAGCCCCAATCACTACTTCCTTTTCCTTTTAAGGGGAGCAGGGCATGCATGATCCTCGGCCCCAGATCACGGGCAGGGTTGATGGCATAGCCCGTTGGGCCACCTAACGCAAAACCTATCCCCGTAACCAAAAGAGCTACAGGCAGCGCATTTAATGATCCCAGCGATATAGGTTCGCCTGAAATACTGCCCTTTGCAATATAAAAAACTCCGAAAACCAGCGTAAAAGCACCAATAACCTCTGTGATGAAATTCCAAAACGGATTGCGAATGGCCGGAGAAGTCGAAAAAGTGGCCAACAAGGCATCTTGATCATCTGTGGCATCATATTGTTTTTTATAGGTTAGCCATACCAACAAGTTGCCCATCATAGCACCCAGTATCTGCGCTAATATGTAGCCGGGCACGTTGTACCAACCAAATTGACCTGCTGTGGCCAGACCAATGGTGACGGCCGGGTTCAAATGAGCACCGCTCACATCGGCGCTGATATATACACCTATAAAAACGGCGATACCCCAGCCAATTGAAATACCCACCCAGCCCAAATCGGCACCTTTGGTGCCTTTGAGTACAAGATTAGCAACAATACCATTGCCAATGAGTATAAGCATTGCGGTTCCGATAAATTCAAAAACGTATACGGTCATAATGTTGTTTATTTAGGTGCGGAAAAATAAATAAATTTACTTGTTTTTTTTTAAATTGATGGTTCACTTTCTTTTTGACCGCATTGCCTTCTTTTTTTTGACCGCACCATCGGCTAAGAATTTTTGGTATTCACGGGTTTCTGAACCATATAGGGCGATTTCTATAAAGACGTTCTTGTAATTGGTGGTATGTAGCTTCTATTTATCAGTTCAATCTAAATGATTCCCCGACGACTCTGCCTCGGGGTTTCCGATTTACCTCTCCTTTGGAGAGGTCAGAACTGTCGATTTCGCTCCCGAAGCGTCGGGGCTGGGTGAGGTAAAATGATCCCGAACTGTCGAGAGGCGAAAACTGCCAGCCAACAGACTGGTACCGCTATAGCTCTGCCCGCCAGTGCCGGTCGGACTGGTCTTGAGGATAGTCGGTTTCAAGAAATTTTTTATTTTTTTGGCATTCACTATAATATTATTAGAGGTCAGTAGATAGTTGTATATTTAAAATTTACTTGTATGCAACAAGGTCAGGTCGAGCGCAGTCGAGACCTAATTACCATACGCTACAGTTCTCGACTTTAGTGTATCTTGAGCGAAGACGAAGGGTTCGAACGGGCAAATCATAAAATTTCATATCATTGATAGTCAGTTATTTGTCTTTTGAAATTGATATGCAGTTAACTACTGACCTCTAAATATTATTTTTTGTCTTTGATGATTTTCCCTTCCCAAGGTACTATTTTTATGACTGAACTCGTTTGAACTTTTTGTTTGGAACCGAAAATATCAGCTTTTGTGCCGTTATGAAGCGAGTTTTTATCAGCATAGCAGGGCTACGGTGATAAAAAATAGCAAAATAAGGGTGCAAAATGTGATATTTGCAGGTAAAAGAAAAAGTTCAAACGAGTTCATTATATCAAACCCAATTTGACGATTGTCAGTAACTTTTCAAAGAGTTTTTGCGAAAATGCCAAAGAAATTTATAACTTACTGCTTTAAAAGCAAATAATTGGAATTTTAATTTCTACTAACCTTAAAAAAAGAGTATTATGAGTGATTTAGAGAGCAAATTGGCTTCGTTGAAAGCAACTGCTGTTAAACAATTGAACGAGTGTGGTGTATCTAATATTGATGATGCAAAATTAGACGGCTATGTAAACAGCCTAAGATCTATGGTCGACAATAAAGATGCGACCTTGGTTTCAGGACAAGATCCATCTGAACTAGAAACCGTTCGTAGAAATTTCGTTGAGAAAAAATTAGGAGTTACCGATAAAGACAAGGCAATGGGCGCTATCAATAGTGTTGCAGGCAAAATGTCTGGTATCAGAATGAAAAGCAGACCTGCATTCTATTACTTGGTTCAACAAGAATTGAGCTAATATCATAAGATTAAACCTTTAGGTTTGAAAAATCAAAAAACCACCTCTTGAGGTGGTTTTTTTTATGGTGTTGATCAACTTATTTAATCTAAAAGAATTCCCCTAGGCTCTGCCTTGGGGTTTCCTGTTTACCTCTCCTTTAGAGAGGTCGTAACTGCTTTTTCGCAGTTACGGGTGAGGCAAAATACATATATTGTCGTATTTTTATAAACCAACCAATCAGACTGCAATGTTTTTATCTAGAGCAAACACCGTTTTTTTATGCATTATTTGTTCTGCCATTTCTCTGACCGCCCAAGATGCCACCACGACCAAGAAGCTCAGGCCCCGGCCGGTTATTAATGCAGTAGCCTTAGAGAATGGCCCAGTGTTGGATGGTGATGTGCTCAAAGATGAGGTTTGGCAAGAAATCATGCCTTTTGGCGACCTTACCCAAACACAGCCCAATTTTGGAAGACCCGCTACTGAAAAGACAGAAATCAGGGTGGCCTATACCTCTGAAACATTTTATGTGTCTGTCGTGTGCTATGACAATCGGCCAAATGACCTGGTCGTTTCAGATGCACGCCGTGATGCAGATCTCGACAATACAGATGCTTTTATTTTTATTTTGGATACCTATAAAGACGGTCAGAACGGATTCATTTTCGGAACCAATTCACTTGGTGTCGAATATGATGCGCAGGTAGATAATGAAGGGCAGGGAAATTTTAATGCCAATCGCCAACAAGGAGGTACTATTGGTGGTTTCAATTTAAATTGGGACGGCTCTTGGGAAGTTCAGACCACAGTTGACGATTTTGGTTGGAGTGCGGAATTCGCCATACCCTTGAAAACACTTCGTTTTCAGGGAAAACAAGATTGGGGCATCAATTTTAGAAGAAATATAAGAAAGACCAATGAAATTGTTTATTGGGCAGAAATGCCCGTGGGTTTTGACTTGAACCGCCTTTCTTTGGCAGGTACCCTTACCGGGCTTAATCTGCGGAGTCCGAAGAATTTAAAACTGATACCCTATGTACTGGGGCAACTTTCAAAAGACTATACCATAGCAGATTCAGAGACAAAGTTCACAGCTGAATTTGGGGGTGATCTCAAGTACAGTATAACCCCGAGCCTTACATTGGACCTTACCTATAATACCGATTTCGCCCAAGTTGAGGTGGATCAGCAACAGGTGAACCTTGACCGGTTTAATTTATTTTTTCCTGAAAAGCGTCCCTTCTTTTTAGAGAATGCCGGCTTGTTCAGTGTAGGCAGTCCCGGTGAGGTGGATCTCTTTTTCAGCAGACGGATCGGTATAGGCGATGGGGGTAATATCGTGCCTATTATAGGTGGTGCCAGGTTATCAGGAAAGCTGAACCGTACCAATGTCGGCTTTTTGACCATGTTCACCGAAGATGTTGATGATGTGGGTATCGAAAAGAACAATTTTACGGTGGCGCGGGTAAATCACGAATTTAAGCGTAGGTCTGCCCTGGGTGCAGTGATCATTAATAGAGAAGGGCTTCAAACAGATAATTACAATAGAACATTTGCCATAGACGGCAAGCTGGGTCTGGGTAAAAAAGCAAGAATGTCAGGCTTTTATGCAAGAACATCTGGCCCTAGGGATACAATAAATGAGCATTCGTTTAAGCTTCAAACAGATTATAAATGGAACAATTGGGAAATAAGGGGCGCCTATACCGAAGTTGGAGAAGGCTTTAACCCTGAAGTGGGCTTTTTGCTTAGATCAGCTTTCAGAAAACCAGAAGGGTTGGTTTTGTACCACCTACGGCCTAAAAATGAAGACTCCAAAATACTTGAACTAAGACCCCATATTTCGTACAGGGGATATTGGAATTTCGACAATTTTTTAGAGACCAGTTTTTTACATATCGATAACCATTTCGAGTTTAAAAGCGGACTTGAAATACATACAGGTGTGAACATAATAGGCGAAGGGGTAGTAGAGCCCTTTGACATTTCAAGGGGAAAAAATATAATGATCCAGCCTGGTACGTACAACCATGCTGAATCACAATTGATTGTTTTTACGAACAAGAGCAAGCCGTTTTCATTTAGCTTACGCTCGGTCATCGGAGGGTCTTTTGGGGGTACACGTTATATTGAAAGCGCAACGGCCCGCATGCGCTTGGGCGATAAGTTCAATTCTGAATTTACTTTTCAGTACAACAATTTTCAACTTCCGGTAGGTGATTTCACCGCCAATATATTTATCAGTCAACTTTCGTATGCCTTTAAACCCAATATTTACTTACAGAGTTTGGTACAGCATAATACCTCAGACAACCTATGGGCGGCCAATCTTAGGTTTGGCTGGTTGCAACAGGCCAATACCGGTCTGTTCGTGGTCTTTAATTATAATTTACGGGAAGGAGACCCATTGAACAATAGTTTTATTATCAAGTATACCCGGGTGTTCGATTTGGTGAAGT